>JBIIDQ010000081.1:0-7109 GCA_044238295.1 Vulcanococcus sp. | reverse complement strand
GGTGTGTCCTGGGGCGGCGGCAGGGCCATCCCCGCTAATCAACCACCACCACGGCGCCGCAGCAAGGAGAGGGGGTTGCGCAGGCCAGCGCCCACAGTCGTCTCATCCCGGGGAGGTTGAGCTCCACCTTTGAGGCTGGGATCAGCGGACTGACCCTGGGAAAACTGCTCAACGGCCTGGGCATCCGGAGTGGGTTCCTTGACCCCCTTCACTTCTTTGTACATCCGGTCGTACTCCAGGGCGGAGCGATCCCAGCTGTAGTCGGCGGTCATCGCGCGCCGTTGAAGCTCTCTCCAACTCTCACCGTGGCGATACGCCTCCCAGGAACGCACGATCGAGGTGTAGAAGTCGAGTGGGTCGTAGCGGTCAAAGCAGAAGCCTGTGCCCGTATGCGCGTTGGGTACGTGGGGCGGCACGGTGTCCACAAGACCACCCACCCGGCGTACCACCGGAATGGAGCCGTAGCGCATCGCCAACAGCTGACTGATGCCGCAGGGCTCGAATCGGCTGGGCATCAAGAAGGCATCGCTGCCGGCATAGATCAACCGCGACAGCGCGTCGTCATAGGTGAGGAAGACGGCGAAACGACCGGGATGGCGGGCCGCCATCTGCCAAAGCCCTGACTCGATGTGGCGATCACCGGTGCCAAGCACCACAAATTGCGTGTCGGAATAGGCGAGCACCCGATCAGCCACCTGCAACAGCAGATCCACCCCCTTCTGATCCACAAGCCGGCTCACCAGACCCATCAGATAGGTGTCGGGGTTCACCGCCAGACCCATCCGTTCCTGAAGCACTCGCTTGCATTCAGCCTTACCGCTGAGGTCATCCACGCTGAAGGTTGCCGGCAGCGTGGAATCAGACGCAGGATTCCATGCGTCCTGGTCGATGCCGTTGAGGATGCCGCGCAGCTTCCCGCTGATGTAGTTGAGCAACCCCTCCAGTTTTTCGCCGTATTCAGAGGTGCGGATCTCCTGGGCGTAAGTGGGTGAGACCGCATTCACCCGATCGGCGTACAGCAACGCCGCCGCCATGGTGTGGTCGCCCTGCATGTACCAAGGGCACCAGGTCATGCGGTCGAGCTTCCAGCGCCACGGCCCCTGATATTTGAGGTTGTGGATGGTGAAGACCGTGCTGATATCGGGGTCCTGATGCATCCACACCGGGATCATCCCCGTGTGCCAGTCATGGCAGTGAAGGATGTCGGGCTTCCAGTGGTTCCAGGCGAACTCAGCAGTGGCGCTGGCGAAGAAGGTGAAGCGCCAGTCCTCGTCTTCCCCGCCGTAGATGCGCTCTGGATCAAAGACCGGATGCCCCACCAGATAAAGGGGCAGACCATTGCTGGGGTGACGGGTTTCAAACACCGCAAAGTCGGTGCCCATCGTGTGGCCCCGCCAAATCGGTTCAACGGGGATCTCGAGCTGGCTCCAGAGCCGGCCGTAGCCCGGCATGATCAGCCGCACGTCGTGCCCCAGCGGTTGCAGGGCGGGGGGAAGCGAGCCAACGACATCGCCCATGCCCCCCACCTTCACCATCGGGGCGCATTCGGCTGCGGCAAACAGCACCCGCATGGGGATCCGGCGGAAAGTGGGCGCAACTCTACGGGTGGTCTCAGGGAAGAACCGTGACCTGTGTGCCCACTTGCACCAGCTCGAAAACCTCCTGAACGTTCTCCTCAAAGAGACGGACACAGCCATGGGACACAGCCCGGCCGACGGTCCAACGGTGCGGGGTGCCGTGGAAGCCAGCCACCGTGCAGCCATCCACGCTGAGATAACGCTCGCCGTCCCAAGCGTTGGCTCGGGGCGTGCAGTCGCGGTAGAAGCCGATCCAGCGGGAGCCCAGGGGGTTATTCCCCCCTGGGCCCACTTGCCGGCCATTGCCCGGGTGCTCCCAGATCGGATGGGCCACCATCTCCATCACCTGATGACGACCCGCGGGGGTTTCCCAGCCATCAGTACCGACAGCCGCTGGGTAGCGGCGCAGCAAGCGGCCATCCTTCAGCACCATCAATTGGCGGGTCTGGCGATCCAGCACAAGATGCAGGCCCTCCTGATCGATCAGATCGGAGGGAATGCGGCTAAGCGCAACGGCATCACTGATCGCCGGAGCAGGCGGAGGAATCGGATCGGGCTGCCGGGCGAGGGCAGGGGCAAGGATCGGCACGAAGCCGAGGGCGGCACCAACCAACCATCCAGACACGCGAGAAGCTGTCACAACAACACGAGCCATCTCACCCACTGCTAGCCAGCTCAGATGATCAAGGCAGCCAAGGAGAATCTGAAAAATCCGGCGCTCGCTTTTCAAGGAACGCATTGCGCCCCTCCTGACCCTCCGCCGTTCGATAGAAGAGGTGGGTGGCCTGGCCAGCCAGCTCCTGAATGCCGGCCAACCCGTCGGTTTCGGCGTTGAAGGCCGCTTTAAGACAGCGGATCGCCGTGGGGCTGTGCTGGAGCACTTCCTGGGCCCAGCGAATCCCCTCGGCCTCCAATGACTGCAGGGGCACCACGGCGTTCACGAGGCCCATCTGCAGTGCCTCAGCGGCTCCGTACTGACGGCAGAGAAACCAAATCTCACGGGCCTTGCGCTGGCCGACCAAGCGAGCCAGGTAGCCAGCGCCAAACCCACCGTCAAAGCTGCCCACCTTGGGGCCCGTCTGACCGAACACCGCGTTCTCTGCGGCCAGGCTGAGATCGCAGAGGAGGTGCAGCACCTGGCCGCCACCGATGGCGTAACCGGCCACCAAAGCGATCACCACCTTGGGCAAGCTGCGGATGAGGCGTTGCAGATCCAGCACATTCAGACGGGGCAAACCGTCATCGCCCACGTAGCCGCCATCGCCACGCACGCTCTGGTCACCGCCAGCGCAAAAGGCATAGCCACCATCCTCGGCAGGACCGGCTCCGGTGAACAGCACCACACCGATCCGTGGGTTGTCGCGGACTCTTGAAAACGCGTCGTAGAGCTCCGTCACCGTTTGAGGACGGAAAGCGTTGCGTTTGTGGGGTCGATTGATGGTGATGCGGGCGATGCCTTCCTCACTGAGGTCAAACAGGATGTCGCCATAGGAGCCCTGGGGCTGCCAGAGGATCGACGCCGCGCTGGCCTGCTCAGGGGAGGGGGTTGGCGCCATCGGATCCAACGGGGAAGGAAGCCATTGTGCGGCGGCAGTGCTGCCGCAGGGCCGCATCCGCCAGGCGATCGGTACGCACTTCAAGGAGTGCCATCGCGTGGGTGGATGCCCAGGTGAGGGCATCCGAGAGCTGCTCAAGGGAGGAGACGCGGCGCGAGGCAATGCCATAGCCGGCCGCCAGAGCGGTGTGATCGAGCGGCTGAGGCATGGCGAACAGCCTCTCGAAATTCAGTGACCCGCCGGCGCGGATGGGCAATTGCTCGAAAATGCCGCCACCACTGTTATCCACCAGCACCACCGTGAGCCGAGCCTGGCGCTGGGCGAGCTGCCGTTGCCACAGCCAACCGTTGGCATCGTGCAGGAGGGCCAGATCACCGCACAGCAGCACAGCCTGGCCATGACTCATGGCCAAACCGGCCGCCATGGAGAGGGTGCCATCAATGCCTGAGGCACCGCGGAAACCGAACACCGGACGGTGCGGGGCATCGGCGGCAGCAAAGCTCTCCCAGTCGCGCACTGGACTGCTGCTGGCAAGCATCAAAGGCAGATCAGCCGGCAACAGGCGACTGAGAGCTCGTGCCAGATCCGGCTCAGAACAGATCTGCGGAAGCTGCTGATCCAGCTGGTCTTGGAGGTGCTGATCCGCCTGAAGCCACTGATGCAGCCAGGCTCGATTGGTTCCCTGATCAGCGCAGCCAGCAGCCTCAAAGAAGGCATCGACCCAGACCGCAAGCCCGCAGTCCAAGCGCTGAGTGGCCGTGCCGGTGGCATCGAGATTGCGGGGATCCTGCTCAGTGATCAGCAGCTGCGGGCCGCGGCAAGAGCAAATCCACTGCTGCAGCCTGCGGCTGGCGGGCATCGACCCCAGGCGCAACAACTGAGGAGCCGCTGGCAATCCGTGTCCATCGGCTAGCAGCAGGTCGTAGCCATGCACGATCTGAAGACCGGGCCACCCCCGCAAACCCGAGAGGCCATCGGCGAAGACAGGCCAACCACTGAGGCGCTGCCAGCGCAGCAGAGCATCAGCAAAGGGCTTCAATGCGGATGCAGGCCCGCGCCAAGGGCCGACCACCACAGCCCCCGGTTGATCGGGATCCAGTCGAGGGGCCGAGGGAAGACGCTGTTCCCCTCCAGACCAAGGCTGAATGCTGTCGGCGGAATGCGGGGACCCAGGCGCTCCAGCTGCAATCGCCATGGCGATTGCCTCGATCTGCTGCGACGAGGGATGCAGCGGCTCTTCAAAGGGCAGGTTGAGGTGCACCGCTCCGGCAGGGGAGCCGTTGGCATGGCTCCAGGCGCGTTGCGCCAATACCTCCAGAGCCTGGGAGGGCATCGCCGCCAGCCCTTGGGGATCGCCACTGGCAACCCAGCGACAACAAGGTGCAAGAAAGGCCTCCTGGTTCACCGTTTGGTTGGCACCGCATCCCTTGAGGCGCTGAGGGCGATCTGCGGTGAGGAGCAGCAGCGGAACCGCACCGTGATCGGCCTCCACCACCGCTGGCAAGAGGTTGGCCACGGCACTGCCGGACGTGGTGACCACAGCGGCAGGAAAGCCATCGGCGCGACCAAGACCGAGGGCCATAAAGGCCGCAGAGCGCTCATCCACCGCCGTGATTAGATGCACCCCGGCCTGCTCGAGCAAACCGGCGGCCACCGCCAGCGGAGCAGAACGGCTGCCGGGGCAGAGCACCAGGCGCTGAAGCCCCACGGATTGCAGAGCCTGCAACAGGGTGAGAGCGGCCTCAAGGTTGTCGGCAGCGCTGCAGCGGTGGGCTGGTGGGGCGGGCACCGGCGGTGCTGTTGTTCAGGATGTGGCGATCATGCTCACCGAAGCACGGCGATGAAGAGCGAGCCCCCCCAAACCGCCGGCTCGATGCTCAAAGGCTGGCGATCGCTGCTGCTGTGGCTGTCTCTGGCCTTGCTCCTGCGCTGGCAAGTGATCGAGCCCCGCTGGATCCCATCGGGATCGATGCTTCCCACCCTGCAACTGCAGGATCGGATCCTTGTGGAAAAACTGCGGCCACGGCTTGATCGCTCCCTTCCGAACGGCACGATCGTGGTGTTCCACGCACCGCCGGTGTTGGTGGCAGCTGGGTATGACCCCAAGGCGGCATTGATCAAACGCGTCGTCGGTCAACCCGGGGACACGCTGGAGGTGCGTGATGGGGAACTGTGGCGCAACGGCATTGCCGTGACGGAAACCTGGCGGCTCGATCCAATCGATTACAGCCTCGGTCCGATTACCGTGCCAATGGATCATTTGCTGGTGTTGGGCGATAACCGCAATGCCAGCCTCGATTCGCACGTCTGGGGACCCTTGCCACGAGCGGAGGTGATCGGCACGGCTGTTTTCCGCTACTGGCCGCTCAATCGCCTTGGCGCGATTCGGTTCTCCGACCTCATCAGTCCGGATCAAGACGAACAGCTGGGGTAGGGTGCAGGCGTGAAGCGGAGCACACCGGAATGTTTAACCCGGAGTTCCTGACGAGTGACAGCGAATCGATCAGTGCGAATTCACTGATCCAATACCTCCAGGAACAGTCGCCCGACGTTCTGCAGCGGGTGGCCCGCTCGGCCAGCAGCGATATTCAGGACATTATTCGCCACAACGTTCAGGGTCTGCTGGGCGTTTTGCCTGGTGAACAGTTCGATGTGAAGATCACAGCCAATCGGGATCATTTGGCCGGCCTACTCGCTTCGGCGATGATGACGGGTTACTTCCTGCGCCAAATGGAACAGCGCATGGAGCTGGAAGCCACACTGTTCCCCGACACTGACGCCGATCCAGGCGAACTCAAACTCTGAGGTCAGCTCAACCTCGGCTGCTCGGGCACAACACCGAGGCGCAAGAGCGCTTGATCAATCCCCGCGAGGTAGCTCCAGTTGCCCTCACTGGGTGCCCAGAAACGCTGTTGAAGCTCATCCGCTAACTCATTGAGTTGATCAGGGTTGCAAGGAACAAGCGCTTCGTAGTGGGCAGGCACAACCCAATGCAGCTCCTCAAGACCTGCAAGCTGCCGCACCCAGGCCACGATCAACGACTGAGTGCGAGGGAAGACCAAGCGCTCAAGCACCGGAGCAATCCGCAGCTGTCCCGGCTGAGGCTGAAGCTCCTGAAACGCCTCGGCTGAGCTGCTAGCCCAGTGGAAGGGATAAAGGCCGAAATAGCTGCGCGGATTGCGGCAACCGGGTTGAAAGGCCTGCGCGAGCAACGTGGCCAGCCCAGGCACCTGCAGCGCTGAGGGCCGGAGATAGGAGGCGAACAGAGCCAGGCGTTGCCAGCCCTTCAAGCGCAGCTCAGGAGAATCCTGCAACGGCTGATCACCGCGATCTCGGGCATGGAACAACAGCGGCGTGGGATCGAGGTCGAACAGCTCTGGGGGCTGCTGGTTGATCGCCACCAGCGCGTCGGTGAGGAGCAGGGCGCCGCTGGAGCGATGCAGACAGGCCAGCTCCTGAAAGCGGCCCAACCCCAGATCAATCGGCCCGAGCGAATGCCACTGCAAGGCCTCGCCATGGGGATAGCCCTGCTCTCCGAGCACCTTGGTGCGGCCGGCGGGAAAGCCAAGCCAGCGCAGGGGCAGCGGCAGCGGGAAACTCCACTGACCGGGCGTCACCCAAACCTCAGCTTGTGGGAAGGCCCTGGCCATGGCCGGAACAGGCAGCTTGTGCTCAAGCCCCGAGGCGGTCGGCAGCACGATGCTGCGCACCGGTCCATAGCGCTGCTCTAGATCCACAAGGGCACGCCGCACCTCAGCAGTTGGGGCCACCGGGGCGTAAAGCATCAGGCCACCGGGCACCCGCGCCACGGTCATCCGGATCGGCACCGCCACATAAAAGATGCCCTGCAGCTGCTCAAAGCTCCAAAGCTGGTCCGGGATGAGCTCCCGCACCAAGCTGCGGCGTTGCCCGTAGGGATAGAGAGGAAGCAGCGGCCACCAGGGCCAGGACTGATCCGACACGCCTAGGAAGCCTG
>JBIIDQ010000080.1:0-7146 GCA_044238295.1 Vulcanococcus sp. | reverse complement strand
GGCTACCTGCTGCCTGATGGCAAGACCCAGGTGAGCGTGGTCTACGAAAACGACCAGCCCGTTGCGATCGACACGATCCTGATCTCCACCCAGCACACGGCGGAAATCGATGGCATCTCCGAGGAGAAGGCCCTGCGCGAGCGCATCTCCGCCGACCTTTGGCAGCACGTGGTAGAGCCTGCCACCGCTGATCTGAACCTCAAGCCCGCGAAAGACAGCACCCGCTTCCTGGTGAACCCCACCGGCAAGTTCGTGGTGGGCGGCCCCCAGGGCGATGCCGGCCTCACCGGCCGCAAGATCATCGTGGACACCTATGGCGGCTATGCCCGCCATGGCGGCGGTGCTTTCTCCGGCAAAGACCCCACCAAGGTGGATCGCTCCGCTGCCTACGCCGCCCGTTATGTGGCGAAAGCCCTGGTGGCCGCTGGCCTGGCGCGCAAGGCCGAAGTGCAGCTCAGCTACGCCATCGGCGTGGCCAAGCCCGTGAGCATCCTGGTGGAGAGCTTCGGCACCGGCGCCATCAGCAACGCCGACCTCACCGCCCTGGTGCAGGAGCATTTCGACCTGCGCCCGGGTGCCATCATCGAAACCTTCGGCCTGCGTCAGCTGCCCCAGCAGCGCGGTGGCCGCTTCTATCAAGACGTGGCCGCCTACGGCCACTTCGGCCGCAGCGATCTCAACCTCCCTTGGGAGAACGTGGAGGCGATTGCTGCCACCTTGAAGCAGGCCACCGCCAGCCGCGTTGCGGCCTGAGGCACTAGGCCTGGGCATCGACCTGGGCACCAGCGGAATTCGGCTGGCGGTGGTGAACGCCGCCGGCCAGCTGCAGGTGGAGATCAGCGCCGAGTACCCCGCGGCGTTTGAAGACCCCCAAGGCTGGTGCGACGGTTTACGCACCTTGTGCGCTGAATTACCAGCCCATCTCCGCGCTGCGGTGGCCGCCGTTGCCATCGACGGCACTTCCGGCACCTTGCTGTTGTGCCGCCCTGATGGCGGCCTTGGTCAGGGTGCTTTGGCTCGTGCTTTGCCGTATCACCTGGCTTGCCCCGAGTGGGCTGAAGCCGTGGCTGAGCTGGTGGGTGCCGGCGGGGCTCAGACCCCCGCCGGCAGTGCCAGCGGCAGCCTGGCCCGGGCGCTACGGCTGTTGGAGCAGGCCCGCCAGTGCTCAGAGGCTGGCCCCTGGTGGCTGCGTCATCAGGCCGACTGGCTGATGGGCTGGTTGCTGGGCGACTGGCGCTGGGGGGAGGAGGCCAACAATTTGCGCCTGGGTTGGAATCAGTTCAACCGCGCCTGGATGGACCGCCTCGCCGAGCAGAGCTGGAGCGGCGCGCTGCCGCAGATCTGCAGGTCGGGAGAAGCGCTTGGTCCGCTCGCTCCTGGCGCCGCCGCTGCATTGGATCTGCCCTTGGATTGCACGGTCGTGGCGGGCAGCACCGATGCCAGCGCCGCTGTTCTGGCGGTGGATCTGTTGCCAGGCGATGGCGTGACCGTGCTCGGCACCACCCTGGTGCTCAAGCAATTCAGCGATCAACCGTTGCAGGGCCCGGGCATCAGTTGTCAGCGGGTGGCGGGCCGTTGGCTGGTGGGTGGGGCGTCCAATGCCGGGGCTGGTGTGCTGCGCCGTTTCTTCACGGATGCCCAATTGATGGAGCTCAGCCGCCAGATCGATCCACGCCGCAGCAGTGGCTTGCAGCTCCGGCCGTTGCCCAGATCCGGCGAACGTTTCCCGGTGGATGATCCGGGGCTTGAGCCGGTGCTGGAGCCTCGGCCGGTGAGTGATGCGTTGTATCTCCAAGCGCTGCTTGAAGGGATAGCTGCGATTGAGCAGGCGGGCTGGCAGCGCTTACAGCAGCTTGGGGCGCCTCCGGTGCAGCGGGTGATCAGCCTCGGCGGAGGTGCCCGTAACCCTCAATGGCGTGCGATCCGTGAGCGGGTACTGGATCGACCTGTGATCAACCGCCCAAAGTGCAGCGCCGCCCTCGGCATGGCCAGACTAGCTATCTCCGCTTTGGCTGCACGATGAACTCCCGCCTGCGCGATTGGTTGGCCATGGCGCTGTTTGTGGTGCTCGCCGGCTATGTGGGCTTTGCGGGCATTCGCCTGGCACTGTTGCTCTGGCAGCGCTTCGCTGTGGCCTGAGCCACCAGAATCGCCCTCAGCTTCTCTGTACAGCCCCATGGCCGCCGATCCCCTCACCGTCATCGTCAGCGAGCGCATCTGCAAGCACATGAACGACGACCATGCCGAGGCGGTGTTGGCTTATGCGCGCCACTACGGCGGTGTTGAGGCCCCTCAGCAGGCGCGGATGGTTGCGGTGCGGCCAGAAGCGATGGAGCTGGACGTGGATGGCCAACGCGTGGATGTGGCCTTCGATCACACCCTCAGCGATAGCGAAGATGCCCATCGCACCCTCGTTGCGATGCTGCGGGCGATGCCTCAGGCCTGAAGTAACGGACCCCCGCCGCGGGGAATGCTCCTGGAAGCAGCCCTGGGGTGATGTGGTCTTCCGTTTTGCGTCAGACGCTTGATCTGATTAGCGCGGCGCGCTGCCGGGTCTGCAGTGCTCCCATGCAGTCAAGCGTTGCTGATTTCTGCGACCGCTGCCAGGAGCAACTCGCCTTGCCGGAGGGAGGTCTGCAGGGTGATCAACCGCTGCTCTGGTGTGCCCTGGCCCCTTACGCCGGTCCGCTGCGCGCCCTGTTGCTGCGGCAACGCCCAACGGCCGACAAGGCCGTCATCAAAGCCCTGAGTCTTCGGTTGTATCGCTGCTGCGCTTCTGTGCTGCCGGGGGCCTTGGTGGTGCCAGTCCCCAGTTGGAAGCGAGCCGGGAATCCATTGCCCTTAATGGTGGCGCAGGCTTTGGTAGCGGCCTCTGGAGGTCGGGCTCAACTAGCGCCTGCGCTGCTGTGGCGCACGCGTCCGACGGTGGGCCAGCACCATTTGGGCCGCACCCTGCGAGCCCGAAATCTCCAGAAGGCTTTTGAGGGTCTCCCTTGCCGGGATCTTGTGCCGCAGCCTCTGTGGTTAGTGGATGACATCCTCACCACCGGGGCCACGGCCTGTGCTGCCGCTGAGGCGCTGGCGGCAGCCGGTTATGCGGTGCAGGGGCTGTTGGCGCTGGCTCGAACCCCCACCGCAGGAGAGTGTCCCGGAAAGGCCATGATCTAAGATCCGCAAGTCGCCACGGCGACGGGCCGGGATAGCTCAGTTGGTAGAGCAGGCGATTGAAAATCGCCGTGTCCCCAGTTCAAATCTGGGTCCTGGCATTGCAAGCGCGCCTAACGGCGGCTTGATTCTTCGGTGGCGTTGCCTCGATGCCCATTCCGATTCCGGATAAGCCGGGCCAGCTGTTCGATAACGCCGACAGCTTTGCCATGGTGTTTGACTCCGCTTGGCGACAGCTTCTGAGCCGCTCTGATGCGGTCAGCCTGAGCAGCGTGGAGAAGAAGCAACAGGCTCTCCTGGCCTGCGCAGATCACCCGTTCATGCTCAGCAACCCTGCCATGGCGGATCAGGTGGCTGATTTTCGGATTCGTCTGCTGGGGCTCTGATCAGCCCCATAGGATCCGGCGCATCTCCTGCATTAGCGATGTCCAGCCCCCTCGCTCGTCTGCTGCGCCAGTTGAGCGCTGGTTTCAGCAATCAGCAGCAGGCCTTCGATAATCCGCCGCTGTACGCCCACATCCTGGTGAAGTTCCGGCCCCTGCCCCAGTTGGAGCCTGGCTCGCTGCTGCTGGATCAGTCGTATGCCATCAATCCAGCAGCTCCGTATCGCTTGCGGGTCTTGCGCGCTGAGCAACGGGGTTCGGAGCTGCTCATCACCAATCAGGCCATCGCCGATGAACAGCGCTTCTGGGGCGCGGTGGATGATGCGCAGAAGCGGGCCCTGATCACGGCGGCTGATCTCAAGCCCCTGGAGGGTTGCGCCTACGTGGTGCGTGAAACCAGCGATGGCTTTATCGGTGAAGTGGAGCCAGGCTGCAAGTGCATGGTTGAGCGCAAAGGGGCGCTGTCTTATCTGGTGAGCAGCTTTGAGCTCAGCGGCCGCGGCATGCGCACCATCGATCGCGGCCATGATCCGGCCACCCATGAGCAGCTGTGGGGATCGCTGGCAGGTCCGTTTGAATTCGAGCGCACCGACGATTACAGCCAGGAACTCCCGGCGCACTGGTTGGCGGCCTGATTGAGCGGCGGCGTCCAACCACCAGCGAGGTAAAGCTGTGTGAGGGCTTGGGCTCCGCGTGATCCTGAGCGGGGCGCCATCGATAACTTCGGCGCTGGTTTTTTCCCTTGCCATGGCCCTTCCGTTGCTGGCCACCAAGCCGATCACCCAGAACGCCCGGGTGAACAATTTCTGCATTGGTACCGATGAAGCCCCGCGTACCCAAGTGGACGTGGATGAGCAGATTGAGCGCGCCTATCGCCAGATCTTCTTCCACGCCTTCAAGGTGGATCGCGAGCCAATGCTGGAGATGCAATTCCGCAATGGCGATCTCACCGCCCGAGATTTTGTACGTGGCCTGTTGCTCTCGCGCAAGTTCCGTGAGGGTTTCTATCGCTGCAACAGCAACTACCGAGTGGTGGAGCAGATCGTGGGCCGCGTTCTCGGTCGCGAGGTGCACGGAGATCAGGAGCGCATTTCTTGGTCGATCGTGATCGCCAATCGGGGTCTGGAGGGCTTCGTTGATGCCCTGCTCAGTTCATCGGAGTATCTCGACAACTTCGGCCTCGACACCATCCCTTATCAGCGTTCACGCGTGCTGGTGGGGCACGCCAAGCCGCAGCTCCCGTTCAACCAGAAGGCACCCCGCTATGGGGCTTACTGGCGTGATGTGAGCGCCCGCCGCGCGCCGGCCAACCCCTTTGCAGGTGGTGGCGCTCAGTTCAGTGGTGGCCAGATGTCGCCTGCCTGGGTGGGCGGTCAGCCCCCCAAGTTGGCCCAGACCATCTGGCTCGCCCTTGCGGCGATCGGCGGCCTGGAAGTGCTGCGGGTGCTACTCACTTCAGCTGCTGCGATGTTCGGCACTGGCTCCGCCGGCTGAGTTCAAGCAGTCAGTTCATCCATGAAGGGCTGTTCCTCTTCCTCTGGGAAGGGGTTCAGCTCCAGCTCCTGTTCGCTGAAGTCGTCAGCATCCGTTGCTGCTTCAACCTTGGGACGATGCAAGGCATGAACAGTGGCTGTGGAGCCGAAGCCTTGAGCGGGGTGCGCTGAGGGCTGCTCATTCAGAAGCTCCTCGAGCCGGCTAATCCGCTCTTCTGTGGCGGCTAGGACTTCCGTGGATTCGCTACTGGCTGTGCTGCTCTGCTGTTGATGCAGGCCCTGCACTTGAGACTCGAGGCCTGCCAGCCGCTCCTCGAGTTCGAGGAGTCGAAGGGTGAGCGTTTCGCCCACCAGGCTCAGGGCCTGCAGCTGCTCGCTGAGCCTGAGTTGCAACGATCCATTGGCAGGGGACGCGCTGGCAGACATGCCTGTGGCCGAAAAGGATTTGGCCGGATGGTATCGGTCTTGAGCGCGGCCGCCAGGGCTGATTTTTGTAACGTTTCTGAAAGGCCTCGAAGGATGCCAATCGGCACCCATAGGATCCGGCTCAGGCACCAACTGCGCTGGTAGCCGTTCGGTGCGTCTTCCTTTTCAGGCACGCCCTCCCAAGCAAGCCGTCCAAAGCCCGCCTCCCGTAGCCCCATGACCCTCGCCAACGCTGCCTATCTGGGCATCGAGCGTTATGCCAACAACCGCGTTAACGAGAACTGGACCACCGGTTCTTCCGACGACAAGGTTGCGCTCATCCGTGCTGTGTATCAGCAGGTGCTTGGCAACCAATATGTGATGGCCAGCGAGCGTTTGGAAGGTCCCGAGTCGCTGTTCAAGCGCGGTTATCTGAGCGTGCGTGAGTTTGTGCGCCAGGTGGCGAAGAGCGGTCTATATCGCAAGAAGTTCTTCGAGAGCACCAACCCCTACCGCTTCATCGAGCTCAACTTCAAACATCTGCTGGGCCGCGCTCCCCAAAACAAGGCGGAGATGCTGCACCACTTCACGATCCTGCAGGAGCAGGGTTTTGATGCTGAGATCGATTCGTATCTCGATAGCGCCGAGTATCAGGAGCGCTTTGGTGAAGAAGGCGTTCCTTACCTCCACGGCTGGAACTACTCGGCTGGTCAGCAGGGTCTGCAGTTCTCCTACATGCTGCAGCTCGCCCGTGGTGCTGCCGCTTCCGTGAAGGGCGACATCACCAAGAACCAGTCGCGTCTCAACCCCTCCGTGCACGCTGAGCTGCCTCTGCCGGTGGTGAGCCCCAACGCCAAGGGCAATGTGTTCCGCAAGGTGGGCACCGACGGCGTGACTCGTCAGGGCGTGGGTGCCGGCGAAGAGGGCCGCACCTTCCGCGTGGAGATCACCGGTTTCAACAACTACCGCCTGCACAAGCGCAGCAATCGCGTGCGCTTTATCCCCTTCAACAAACTGCTGGAGTACCAGCAGCAGATCCACCGCGAAGGCGGTCGGATCGCCAGCATCACGCCGGTCAACTGACCGGATCCTTCGCTCCCTGTTACCCCGTAGCTCCGATGAAGGTTTCTGCAGGCAACCGCGGCACCAGCTTCAGTAATGACCGCCAGGTGTCATTCACGGTCACCGGTCTGGCCAACAACGATTACTCCCGCACCGCTGATGTGGTGATGAATGTGCCCTACACCCGCATGAACGAGACCATGCGTCTTGTTCAGCGCATGGGCGGCAAGATCACCGGTGTCAGCGTGAGCGGCGGCATCGACGGTTAGTCGAGCTCTCCGGCAACGGCTCGCTAGCCAAGCTCCCTCTCGATGAGGGGGCTTTTTTGTTGCGCTGCAGTTGCAGCTGTTACCGGACTGCAGCCATGGGGGTTCGGCAGGTTGTCAGGGGGCGGTTCTCATCTCTCAGAACCATTGCGCTGCAATCGTTTTGCCCCTGCAGATGACCGTTTGTTAAGTGCTGCTGATGGGAGTCATCAGCTTGTCCAACAATGACCAGGTCAAGCGATGAGGCGGTTACGGCCAGCTCTTCGGTTTGGCCCCTCATCCCCCTCTCCCCGACTCACGTCGAGAACAGGAGCTAATCAATGTTCGACGCCTTCACCAAGGTCGTTGCTCAGGCTGATGCCCGCGGCGAAT
>JBIIDQ010000331.1:0-7174 GCA_044238295.1 Vulcanococcus sp. | reverse complement strand
CCGCAGCACCAAATGATCTGTTCAGAAGTTTAAATCAATCTCTTGAAGACTTAGACAGAGGCAGACTGCTACCTGAAGAGTTCCGGCTACTGAGCCTAGGAATTGAACTCAATGACTGGCAACTTCATGCATGGTTGAACAAGCTAGGTTTACGTCAATCCACAAGAATTGAAGACCATCAGACGGACGATCCTAATAGTCAACAATGGCCACTTGTTGCAGTACAACTTGAAGCTGTCGCTCCCTACACAGCAGGCCCAGAGCAAGCTTATCTACTAACCGAGCTAGCGCACGCTCACAGTGTTTTTGACACGGACCCAAGCCGCGTTGACCTTCTGAGAAGACTTGGCATCAATGCAAAAGTCATTCCGACAACATTCAGGGCAGCCAACGAAGACGGCTGGCTAGCGACAAGCTACGCGGCGACAGCGGCAAGTCGCCTAGGGCTACCAGAGTCCAAACAGTTGGACACACTCGGATCAATCATTTGCCTGGGACGCAGTCAAGAGAATGGTTGGACAAATCTCATCAGGCCCCCCCTGATGGCGATTCCAGGTTTTGACGCGATTGAAACGCACACATGGCAAGAAGCTCGAGGTCTGGCGGCCTGGATCGCGTCTCTTCTTGATAGTGAACTGAGTGTTGTCAGAATCAACCCAACCGATCATGAGATCCGCAAGCGTGGCTTCGCCTGTCTAGAGAAGGCTGTGGGCCGAAAGATTCACAGTTTCATCGATCCGATTCATCCAGAGGAGCTGGTTAAAGAAATTCAGTGGAGACAAGCTGGATGCGTTGATCCAGTCTTACCCCAGACTCCAAAACCACCGCACAGGATTCTGTGGAGTCATATTGCAGACAAAAGTGATTCTGCCGCAACCATTTGCATTAGTCTCTACAACTACGCCCATACAGTAACTAGAGCATTAGACAGCGTAAAACAACAGCAGAACACGCTCCTAGACTTGATCGTTGTTGATGATGGCTCAACTGACTCTGGTGCAGCAGAAACCCAGCGATGGCTAGATAACAACAAAAACTATTTCCGACGCACGACTCTGATCCAACATATAGAGAATGGTGGTCTTGCGTCGGCGAGAAATACTGCATTTACGCATGCAGAAACTGAATGGTGTTTTGTATTAGATGCCGACAACGCACTGTATCCAGAAGCACTAGATCAATGCCTAAAGTTAACGCGATCAGATCTTAAAGGCCTGGCTGTGGTTCATCCATTGATCGAAGTTGTCAATGACGAAAACGGAGCACAAATAGAAACATTGATGTCAGAGCATAGTTGGCAACTTAACAGGCTAATCCGCGCCAATCACGTAGATGCGATGGCTCTCATTAGAAGAAGTGCTTGGGAACACGTAGGCGGATATCAACATTTGCCCTATGGATGGGAAGACTATGATTTTTGGTGCACCTTAATTTCGCATGGATATTTCGGTATTGTCTGCCCACAGATCGTTGCAACGTATTATGAGCATCAGACATCGATGCTTCGCATTCATACACAGCGCTCGATAAGGGAAACCAGCCGTATCTTGCAGAAGAGGCACCCTTGGCTGCAACTATCCACTAGCACTGGTCTAAGAGAGGGAGGTTTAGAGTGATGGCAAAGTATCTTGAAGGGCCAAGACGACTAGCACGACAGGTTAGGAGTCGATCATTTAAATACATTTATCCGAGATGGCCCAGCCTGCATAACGCTATTTTCTTTGATTTAAGACGCAAGGCAGTCAAGCTCATTGGCTATCTACGCAAAAACTCTTGGGAGTGGATGCCCGAGATCTTTGCATCAATGCAACCAGAGGATCTTGATGACCAACCACTGGTCAGCATTATTGTCCCTTGCTATAACCACGCCAAGTTTCTACAGGCACGATTAGATTCGATTGCTGGTCAGACATATGCAAACACAGAAGTTATTCTTCTAGATGATGGCTCATCAGATGGAAGCCGCGCCATCCTTGAAGATTTCTTCGACAAACACCAAAGTAAGACGCGAATTGTTCTCAATGAAGCAAATAGCGGCAAACCATTCGCCCAGTGGTCGAAGGGTTTAGAACTGGCGCGCGGAGAGCTGGTGTGGATTGCGGAATCAGACGATTACTGCGAATTAGATTTTGTTGAGAAGCTCATTCCAACATTCAGGAATCGAGGCGTGATGCTTGCGGTGGGCAGAAGCTCTTTCGTATCCCATGATGGACAGCAAGAAGTATGGTCTCTTGAGCAATATTTGCCGGGTCTTGGTCCAACTTTTTGGAAAGCATCATTTATTGAAACGACACAACGCTTGGTCGAACGTCAGTGGGCAACGCGGAATCTTGTTCCTAATGCAAGTGGTTGTATCTTCCGAAAACCCGCAGGTGCTGGCATACAAAAAGAACCCTGGTGGCAATCGCTAAGGATTTGTGGAGACTGGCTTTTTTATCTTGACCTGGCACGTGGTGGCTTGGTTGCGTATGAGCCTGAAGCGATCAATTACTACCGGCAGCATCCTGCCAACAGCTCTGTCAATCAACACGGAAAAAGTCGATACTTCGAGGAACATCTACAAGTAGCCAAGTGGATCAGCATCAACTTCTTGTTGAGCGATGCGGCGATTCGTTCTGTCGAGGCTGAACTGCAAGCACGCTGGAGACGCAGCACAAACGATCCAATGCCTGTCAACATTGAAGGTGAGATACAAGCACTTCCATCCATTGATAAGAAACCAAATATCTTGATTGTCACTTATGCACTGGTTGGAGGAGGAGGAGAAATCTTCCCAATCAGGCTCGCAAATGGCCTACGAGACAAAGGCTATAGTGCAACAATCTTGAATTGCGATCAGAAGCCAACACAAGCAGAAGTCATGAAGATGGTGAATAGCGACGTGCCAGTCCTCACCCTTCAGCGCTTACAAGATATTGGTCAGATCATCAACCATTTCTCGATCAATATTATTCATACTCATCATGCATGGGTAGACACCACGGTTGCGGAACTACTGGATAACTTTCCGGAGGTTAAGCAAGTCATTACATCCCATGGAATGTATGACTATATGGACGATCATGAGCTGAAGCGAATCGGCAAGCTTCTACACAAGTCTGTGCAGATGGCCACCTATGTCTCTGAAACAAACAGGGCCCCGCTGGAAAAGCTAGGTCTCACATCGTCTCAAATGGTCCACATTAATAATGCAACAAAGATCGATTCTATTGTTCCATTTGATCGACAGTCTCTTGCGATTAGCAACAGCAGCTTTGTGATATGCCTTGTTAGCAGAGCGATTCGAGAAAAAGGCTGGCGCGAAGCGATTGATGCTGTGTGCTTACTGCGCGACAGATATTCCTATGAAATCAACTTGCTCCTGGTAGGTGATGGGCCAGTGAAAGATGAGCTGATTGGGCGTTACAAAGATCTGCCGTTCATTCACTTTCTAGGGTTTAGGCCGGATACCTGTAATCTGTTCGCTGGCTCTGATTTAGGAATCTTGCCAAGCTATTTCATGGGAGAAAGTCAGCCTCTAACGCTGATTGAGTCTTTACTTGCAGGCACCCCATATGTGGCTTCTAATCTGGGTGACATCCCTAAAATGCTGAGCTGCGACGAGGGGCTTGCTGGTCACCTGATTCCGATTCGGGACAGCTACTGCAACCCTATCGATATTGCAGAGTCAATCCGAAGCGTTCTGGATGGTCCACAAACGCTCGAGTTCTATCGAGCATGCGCCAAAAGTGCTGCGAAGAAATTCTCATGGGACAGCATGCTCCTGACCTATGAGCAGGTTTACAAACAAGTATTAGATAACTGAAAGATCAGCTAATACCAACTCAAGCCCCACTTCAAGAAATAGGTCCAAGCACTTTTAAGATTAACAAGTGCTAGGAATACGCTTCTATAGTTGCCACGACCCCAGTCATGGACAACGCTGGCATCAGGAAAGTGAACACACTGACCGTAGCGTGACATTGACCTTGTAAGATCCGCATCCTCTAGATAAAGAAAATACGTCTCATCGAAGCCACCAGCTTGAATAAACAAATTGCAACGCATCACCATGCAACACCCGCTCAGATAGGGTGCGCTGAATACCGTTGAGTAATCATGATCTAACATGACATACCAATCGTCGTAGCGACGCAACCATGCGGGCTTGAGTCTCTTCGGCCAGAAACGACGACTGAACAGAGCAAGGATCGTAGGGTTTCGCTTGCAGAGATACTGGATTTGTTGGCGTTGATCAACAATCGCGGGCGTCGCTAGAGAAACATCCGGATTGAGGTCAAGCCACTGAATGATGGACTCAAATGTGGCATGCTGCCAGCTCAAATCTGTATTGAGAGCAGCGATATAGTCGGGCTTTTCTGTTAGCTTTGAAAGCCCATGGTTCACAGCTGCACCATAACCGAGATTATCAGGTGACCGTATAAAAAGGTCTGCTTGTTCGGCGAGAAGATCGACAGGTTCGGATTGTCGGTAGTCATTAGCAACGACAACATAGCCAATATCGTCTCCTAACTCCTGTAGGCACGACCTCAGCCTATGAACTTCACCAGAAGCTGGGTGATACGCTACAATAATAAGTATTAGTCGGCGCTTTTGCACTGATCTTATTTTTTAGTATTTGATCCTAGCACATGGCTAATCCTATGAATAAAAGCAGGACCAGTACCTCTAGTAAAACAATTCAAGGCTTCGAGTGATGAGGGTTTCCATTTGCATTCCCCATTATTTCAAGCCATCAGACGACAAAGATGGCTATGGATCGACACGACAAACAGCACGGATCACCAGGACACTTAGCCTCGGCAGATGTCTTGGTTCATTAATCAGCCTCCAACGCCTCAACAGAAACTGCGTGTTCAACATGGCTGATCGAGCCATCGAGCATTACGCAATCAGCAACAGTACAGACCCACTCAGTCCCCTAGAGATTGAGATCACGGTTTGCACTGATGGTGAGAATACTTTGGGTGAAGTGTTAGACGAGTTTCGTCACTTTATTCAAATCAAGACATTTGAGCTTGAGGATCCCAAAAACCTTCCAATTGCAACCCGTGACTGGCTACTTCGCACGCGAGACGATGGAGAACAATACGACCTTTATGCCTACCTAGAAGATGACATCGTAATTAACGACTTAGAGTTCTTTGACAAACAACTCTGGTTCTTAATTAAGACCAAGGGGCAATTCTGCCTCATGCCCCATCGTTATGAACCGGTATTTCGGCGCAAGGTAGGCCGGTTGTTGATTGATGGCCCACTCAAACCGTCACTCGTTCGGCGCTTTTCAGAACCCAAGCCTAATGCTGGGCGAGGCGTGTACCAAGGCATCCATCCAATCGAGTTTGACATTCCCGAAAATCCACATTCTGGACTCTTTGTTATTAGCAGACCTCAAAAGGACTACCTCTCGAGCAAGAAGCTGGCTACCAATGGGTTTATCAGCCCACTGGAGACAGCAGCGACGCTGACGGTCCTGGAACATTTTACTGTCTTCAAGCCCTCCATCGATTGCACGAACTTTCTAACCATTGAACACGGTCACCCCTCTTTTTCCTCATTCATGAACAAGTGGGAGCATCGACCGCTCAGAGGAACTGCAGACGCACTCATGGCCGACAGCCCAGGGAGTGTCAATTAAACGGCCTACGAAGGGTTGACTCCTCCTAAGCGTTCACCTGTGTAGCTTGCACGCATCAGAACTTGCTGACACCAGCTCTGATTAGCGACGTACCATCGAACCGTGGTCTCTAAACCGTTCCGAAAATCATGCGCAGGAGCCCAACCAAGCTCACGTGTGATCTTGTTGGCGTCAATGGAATAGCGACGATCGTGACCAGGCCGATCTGCAACAGGCGTGATCAAACGTGCATGGGGAGCCCGATCAGGAAGAATTTCATCGAGGAGCGTGCAAATCATTTCAACAACCTGCTTGTTGGTTTGCTCACTAGGAATGTTTGTTGGAGATTGAATACAGCCACCACCAACGCAGTAACTCTCTCCAAGGGTCCCGCGGGTTGCGGCTAAGAGCAACGCGTCAACATGGTCATCAACGAAGAGCCAATCGCGAACGTTCATTCCATCGCCATACAGGGGAATGGGTTCTCCTGCAAGGGCCTTAAGGATCACAACGGGGATGAGCTTTTCAGGAAACTGCCAAGGGCCATAGTTGTTGGAGCAATTCGTGAGCACGACGGGTAAGCCATAGGTGTGGTGCCATGCACGAACGAGATGATCACTTGCCGCCTTACTGGCCGAATAGGGACTACGCGGATCGTAAGCAGTGGTTTCTGAGAAATGGCCCGTGGATCCCAACGAACCAAACACTTCATCGGTACTGATGTGATGCATCCGGAAGCGATCTTGCCGTTCCTTGGGTAGCTGTTGCCAATGAGAGCGAACGGCCTGCAATAGATTCAGGGTGCCATTGACGTTGCTCTCAATGAATGCAGAAGGTCCGTCAATCGATCGATCCACATGACTCTCAGCAGCTAAATGAAACACCAGATCAGGATCAGCCTTAGCCACCGCCTCTGCCGTGGCTTCTGCATCGACCAGATCCACCTTCAACAGCTGATGGCGACAACCATCAACGCCCTCACCAGCAGAACCGAGCTGATCTAACGTCTGCTCAATACTCGTGCAATCACTTGCATATCCAACCTTATCGAGATTGAAGACTGTTGCTGCAGTGTCGTTTAACAGACGACGAACCAGTGCACCTCCAATAAAGCCAGCACCACCTGTGACCAAAATGCGATTCACTCCCTCAGGCAGCAGCATCGGCACGGTCACAGCTGGATTGGATCGAAAACCAGTTCGATCGTAAGGGAAGCGCTGCCAGCGACCAATCAGGTCAATGCGTTGATCACCGCTGCCAGCGAGTCTCGCCAGTGCAGTGGCACACAACCAAGCAATCTCTGCGTTGAGCTGCAATCCAGCAATGAATAGGCTGGTCGCTGTGCCGGAGTGGGGTATTCAGCGCTCGTAATCGGACGCACCACGGCTGCCTGTGTGAGCAGATGCGATTGCACAGCCAACTCACCAATCGCAACAGCGAAGTCATACCAACTGGCTCGGCCAGCATCGCTCCAATGAAGAATCGGGGGCAACACCAGAGCGTCGCCTGCCTGAGCTCTTAACACACGCCAACACGCTGCAGCCAAGCCTGCCGTTG
>JBIIDQ010000079.1:0-7324 GCA_044238295.1 Vulcanococcus sp. | reverse complement strand
TGCTCGAGTGCCCGCAGGAGGGCGCCCCACAGGCCTGTTTGCCAGGGGGTGAGCTCATTGCCATCGGGGCAGCACACCCCGGCGGCGCTCACCATGCCGCCGAGCCAAGAGCCCGGTGTCAACAGCAATGTGGAGGCTCCACTGCGGGCGGCCTGGATCGCAGCCGCCACACCACCGGTGCCGCCGCCCCACACCAACACATCCACCGCATCGATAGCTGGGGTCATGGCACACAGCAGTCAGACGGTGAGCCGAGCCTGCCAGCCCAACGGCGCTGACGCCATCGGCCCAGCTCCGTAGGATCCCGCCGATGACTTACACCCTCACCACCCCGCTCTACTACGTCAACGACAAGCCGCACCTGGGCAGCGCTTACACCACGCTGGCCTGTGATGCCTTGGCGCGGTTTCAGCGGCTCAAGGGTGAGTCGGTGCTGTTCATCACCGGCTGCGACGAGCACGGGCAGAAGATCCAACGCACGGCGGAAGCCGCTGGCCTGAGCCCCCAGGCCCACTGCGATGGCGTCAGCGCTCAATACCGCGAGCTGTGGGAGCGCTGGCAGATCAGCAACAACCGCCTGATCCGCACCACCGATCCGCGCCACCGCCAGATCGTGGAGCAGTTCTTCGCAAGGGTGGAAGCCAACGGCGACATCGTGGAAGGCCGCCAGCAGGGCTGGTATTGCGTGGCCTGTGAGGAGTTCAAAGACGATCCCCATGAGGCCCAGGATCCCGAGTGCTCCACCCATCGCCGGCCCCTGGAGTGGCGCGATGAGCTCAATCTCTTTTTCCGGCTATCTCGCTATCAGGAACAGATCGAGGCTCTGATTGCCCAGCCGGGCTTCATCCAGCCGGCTAGCCGCCGCAACGAGGTGGAGAACTTCGTGAAGCAGGGGCTGCGTGATTTCTCGATCTCCCGCGTGAACCTCCCCTGGGGGATCCCGGTGCCCGGCCATGAGGGCCACACCTTTTACGTGTGGTTCGACGCGCTGCTCGGCTACATCACTGCCCTGCTGGAGCAGAGCGACGCCCCTGATCTCGACACTGCCCTCAGCCGCGGCTGGCCGGCCTCGGTGCACGTGATCGGCAAAGACATCCTGCGCTTTCACGCCGTGTACTGGCCGGCGATGTTGTTATCGGCCGGGCTGCCCCTGCCGGCCAAGGTGTTTGGCCACGGCTTCCTCACCCGCGAGGGCCAGAAGATGGGCAAATCCCTGGGCAATGTGCTCGATCCAGCCGAGCTGCTCGAGCGTTGCGGCCGCGATGCGGTGCGCTGGTATCTGCTGCGCGATATCCCCTTCGGCGACGACGGTGACTTTCAGCATCAACGCTTCACCGATTTGGTGAATAACGACCTCGCCAACACAATCGGCAATCTGCTCAACCGCACAAGCTCGATGGCGCGCCGCTGGTTCGAGGAGTGCGTCCCGCCGGCCACAATCGCACGCGATGGGTCCCACCCACTGGCTCAGGCCGCTGACACTGCCCGCAACACCGTGCTCTCGGTCCTGGAGCAGCTGGAGTTCCGCTCAGCCGCCGAGGCCACGCTGCAGCTGGCGATCACCGCCAATGGCTTTCTCAATGAGCAGGCGCCCTGGAGCCGCATGAAGCAGGAGGGCACGCGCGAACAGGTGGCAGACGACCTCTATGCCGTGCTCGAAGCTGCCCGGATCGTGGCGTTGTTGATGGCGCCACTGTTGCCGGATCTCAGTGAGCGGATGCTCCTTCAGTTGGGGCAGACAGTGCCCAGCTCGGGAGCCAATGCACCGATGGACGGCAGTTGGCTGCAACAGCTTGCCTGGGGCGGTCTCGTGGCTGGAGCTGCTCTACCGGAACCCTCCCCGGTGATGGCACGGCTTGAGCTGGATGATCCGCTGTGAGCGTTGGCCTGTTGAAGCGTGTTGCTCCCGTCGCAATGGCGATTGCCTTGGTGAGTTGCGCCAACAAGCCGCGCATCCCCCCTCCGGCGGAACCGTTTGTGTTCAAGTCGTTGGACTTGGAGCAGCAGGATTCCCGAGGGCGAGCGGCCTGGGAGCTGCGCAGTCCGGAAGCCCGCTATGACCTGATTCGTCAGGTAGCGCAGGCCCGTCAACCGCGGGGCACGATCTACAAGCGCGGCAAAGCCAACATCAGCTTGAGCGCCCGCAGCGCCACGGTGATCGGTGATGGGCAGGCCATCCAATTGGAAGGCGATGTACTGATCACCCTGCTCGGGAAAAACCCGGTGCGGATTACAGGCCAGCAAGCCCGTTGGATCCCCTCTCAATCACTGATGGTGATTGACCGCCAACCAGCTGCTTTAGATCGCCGTTCCCGACTCACTGCTGAGCTAGCCACTTACTACATCGACCGCGACCTGGTCGAACTGCGCGGCCAACCCGTGCTCGAGCAGTGGAATGGCCAAGCGGGCATGAAGCGTGGTCCAGGCACGGCGCCGCTTCGGGTTCAGACCGCCACGGTCGATTGGAGACCTGAACAGGGTGAACTCCGGGCACCTGAGCTGGTGCGTGGCATCCGCCGCGACAAAACGTCCCAGATCACCCTGACCGCCAAGGCCCTTCAAGGCAACCTTCGTGTTGGCTTTGTGGACTTGATCGCGCCGGTGTTGGTGCGCGATCCGAAGCGCAATGGTTGGCTCAACGCCCAGCAGACCCGTTGGCTCATCAATGACCAGCTCCTCAGCAGCGATCAACCCTTTCAAGGGGCGTTCCGCAAGATCCGCGGCCAGGGCGAGCGCTTCAGCGTGAACCTCGCCAGTAGCACTGTGTTCATTCCTGAAGGCTGCTCGCTCCGGCAACCCGGCGATCAACTCACCGCCCAGCGTTGCCAATGGAGTTGGCCCACCGGTCGCTTCCAGGCCGAGGGCAGCGTCGTGCTGCGTCGCAAGACCTACAAACAGATCACCCGCTCAAGCCAGTTGAGTGGCACCATCGGCAAAGACGGAACAGCGGTTTTTACAGCTCCAGGCTCACGCGTGAATTCTGAGTTCACGTTGCCGCCGGCCAAGAAAGGTCAGGCGAAACCCTCTCGCTCCACCCCTCCAGTGCGCTTCTGAGCTTGAGGCTCCACCCCTCCAGCCAGGCTTCATCACTCCGGCTGAAACAACGGGGCGACCACCCGGCCAGCAGCAGTACCCCCTCAGTCCCGATCGGCTGAACGATGAGTGCGGGGATGCCAGCGGGGAGTGCCTTGAACTCATCGCGTCCGGGATAGAGCTTGAGATTCACCAAGCCGATCGCTTTTTCGGTGGCCCAGGCTCGTTCTGTGATCGCTCCCGGCTCAAATTCTCCAGGTCCGAGAACGCCACGCTGCAGCAGCGTGCGACCTCGCCAATGGAGCAGAACCGTGGCGCCGGGTGTAGCGGTGAGCAGCATCTGGCTGCCCCAGGCCAATTCTTGGCGGAGCGGTTCCGGAAGATCGTCAACCAGCCGCAACCCCTGCTCACCCTCTAAGGCCACTCTCTCTGGGGCCACGGGTGTGGCCCGCGTCCAAAGAATCGAGACGAGCATCAACCCAATCGCCAGAAAACTGGCCAACACACCGGCGCGTTCCAGGGCTGGTGAGAGCTCCGGCGCCGTGAGCTGATTCGCCACACACAGGACGAGGCCAGTCACACCGGCACTCAGGCAGAGGCGGGCTGCGAGGCCCATTGCGGAGGGAACTGAGCTGCAGTGCACCCTCTCATAGCTGGCGTAACCGACGCTGGCGCCAATGCCAATGGGGAGGTGCAATGAGGTGGTTGCCGATCGCTGCGATTGCATGGGCCAACCTCAGCCAAGCGCCATCGCCACCGCTCACGAGGCTTTTGCCGCTGTAGCACTGGCGGCCGTGGCCTGTGACGGTGAGCTCGCAGCCGTGGAGGCTCGCTCGTTGCGCCAGCAGCTGGAATACCGCCAACCCTTTTGCGCCCTTGGCGATCAGGCCATGGGAGCCCTGCTCGACAACCTGCTTCAGCTCCTGCGGCTGCAGGGCTGGGAAGCCCTGGTTGCACAGGCGGCACCGCACCTCAGCACCACCCAAGCGGAGACCGTTCTGGCAGTTGCTGCTGCCCTCACCCAAGCTGATCACGTGGAATCCAGCGCTGAGGTGACCTTTCTTCAGATCCTCAGCGGCGCCCTCGCTGTCGCCCCTGAGCGGGCGCGCATGATTCTTGAGGTTGTGGCCATCCTCAATCGCGACAGCCTGGCCAGCTGACGGCAGACTGTGTCGATCCGATCGACTGCTTTCGTGGGGCACGTGTTTCGCGCTCGTCTGTGGGCTGCACTGATGAGTGCAGCGCTTTTGATTGCTGGTTTGACCATGCCCATGGCTGCCTGGGCCACTGGTCTTGCTGAGTTCCCTGTTGAACTGCCCGCCAGCCACGTGCTTGATCAGGCGGATTTACTTAGCCGTTCTGCTGACACAGAACTGGATCGGCGCCTGCAGGACTTTGGGGGTGATCACATCGATGCCCGCTTGATCACCTTGCGTCGACTCGATTACGGCCTCAGCCTGGATGCGCTTGGCGAGGAGCTTCTAGACCGCTGGAACGATCAGCGAGGCGACAGCAGTCTTTTGTTGTTGCTGATCGAATCGCAGAACAACAGCGCCGCTGTGGTCGCTTCGTCTGACCTCATCGGCCAACTCCCCGCGGAGCTGCTCTCAAGCACCGCCATCAGCACGATGGGGCTACCTCTACGTGAAGGAGCCCGCTATCGCCAGGCGAGTTTTGACGCCCTGGACCGCTTGGCTGTGGTGCTTGATGGTGGTGAAGACCCTGGTCCACCGCAGCTCGTGGAGCGGCTGCCGCTGGAAACGAACATCCCCACCCGTGAGGAAACACAGTCCAGCAATGCCTTCATGTGGGTTGTTGTCCTGCTGGTGGTTGGCACACTGGTGCCGATGATCACTTGGTGGGTCTTCTCCCGCTGAACCAGCCATGGGGTTGACCGACTGGATGGGCGCCTTTGATCGCGCCAGCAATAGCGACCTGAGCCTGAATCTTGAACGTGCCTACGAGGCGGCGCTTCTGATTCAGAGCCTGGAGCTTGAGTACTACAGCGACCGGCCGGTTCGGCCCGAGCTACAGCTGAGCATTCCCAAGCAGGCGCAGGCCCAGATGCTGCGCCGCTTTCGAGCGGCATTGCAGGTGTGCCAGGAGGTGTACCCAACCCTCCAGAGTCATCGCAGCGAGCTGGACAGCCAGGAGCTGCGACAGCTCCAGCTCATTCAATCCGTGTTGTCTCGCTACGAGCGCCGCAGCAGCAGCACCAGCCTCTCCCGCAGCCCTGAACTGCTGCCAAGAAGCCTTTTGGGAGTGTTTGACGGCGTACGCCGCCAACTCGATCCCGAAGCCGAAACGGCGATGTTGGAGGGATTTCGGCGTCGCCGCAGTTCCACTCTGGTGTCGCTGCGGATTTTCCTGCTGTTGATCCTGGTGCCGCTGATCGTGCAGCAAACCTCCAGGAACTTGGTGATCTCACCCCTGTTGGATCGCTTCGCGCCCGACATTCCCTTCCTCAGCTACACCAAGCCACACCTCCAGGAAAAAGCCGTCAACAAGCTGCGGATCTACCAACAAGAGCTCGAGTTTGAGGCTCTACTCGAAGGCAAGACCCCACCCTCTCGAGAGGAAATCCAGACGGCTCTGATGACACGGGCCAGCGAACTTAAGGAAGAAGCCGACGGCGAAAGCCTCGAAGCAACTAAGAATGTGCTTGCTGATCTGGCGGCCCTCGTGGGCTTCGCCTTGGTCTGTGTCTTCGGCCAGCGCGACCTTCAAGTGTTGCGTGGTTTTCTCGATGAAGCCGTCTACGGCTTGAGCGATAGCGCCAAGGCCTTCACCATCATCCTGTTTACGGACATCTTCGTCGGTTTCCACAGCCCCGAAGGCTGGACCGTCCTCCTCGACGGAGTTGCCCACCACCTCGGCCTACCCGCTGAAGAGAACTTCATCTTGCTCTTTATCGCCACCTTCCCTGTGGTGCTCGCAACGATCTTCAAGTACTGGATCTTCCGCTACCTCAACCGCGTGTCGCCCTCTGCCGTTGCCACCCTGCGTGGCATGGATGGTGGTTGAACCACTGCCTGAGCATGGCCTGATCCTGGTGAGCGGCCCCAGCCGCGGCGGCAAGAGTGCTTGGGCAGAGCATCTGGCCCAGCAATACACCGGTGGCCCGGTTCTCTATCTCGCCACCGGTCCTGGCATCGGCAGCGATCCCAGCTGGAGCGAACGGGTTGCCAGACATCAGGATCGACGACCTGATGCCTGGCAGGCCCTCGAGGTTGGCGCTGAACTGATCGAGCAGCTGAGGGCTCTGGTTGGTGATGGCGACCCACCGCCATTGCTGTTGATCGATTCACTGGGCACCTGGCTGGCTTGGTATCTCGATGAGACCCAAGAGCAATGGGGCCAACGCTGTGACCAGCTGATCCATGCGTTAGTGAGCCAACGTGGGCCCGTCGTGCTCGTGCTGGAAGAGACCGGTTGGGGAGTGGTGCCTGCCACAGCTGTGGGCGGTTTGTTCCGCGATCGACTGGGCGCGTTGCAACAGGTGCTGATGCAGCACTGCCACACCGCCTGGCTGGTGGTGGCCGGGCGAGCGATCAACTTGATCGAGCACAGCCTTCCCGTCCCCCCCGCATAGCAATGCCCCGTCTGGTGCTTTACCAGCCCGAAATCCCCCCGAACACCGGCAACGTGGCCCGCACGTGTGCCGCGACGTGTACTGAGCTGCACTTGATTGAACCGCTGGGATTTGAGATCAGCGATCGCACGCTCAAGCGTGCTGGGCTCGACTATTGGCCCTGGGTCCAACTGCATCGCCACGGGGATTGGGAGGCCTTTCGCTCCCATCAGCTCGATCGAGGCGGGCGGCTCTTGGCCCTGAGCCGCAACGGCAGCCAGCCCTACACACAACTTCAGTACCGCAGTGACGACTGGCTTCTATTTGGGCGCGAAACGAGTGGACTACCCCCAGAGGTCGTGGCCCAGGCCGATCGCTGCCTGGCAATCCCGATGCCAGGCGCGATCGAACATGGAGGTGGCGTACGCAGCCTCAACCTCGCAACAGCAGCCGGCGTGGTGCTGTTTGAGGCCCTTCGTCAACTAGAGGGAGAGCGCTGAGATCCGCTGCTAACACAGCCTTTTTTCCTTTGGTCAACTAAAAGAGTGGCCACGCGCACTTGCGCTGATGTGTTCAAGCCGTTACTCTCCCCGCAGCTCCCGGATGCTGGCTTCTCCGACGGGCTTTGACCTTTGGCCAATCTTGCATGAAGCCTTATCAATTCTTATTGACGACTCTTGCGAGTACAGGCGCCATTGGCGCTGCCGGCAGTGTCGTCAT
>JBIIDQ010000078.1:0-7364 GCA_044238295.1 Vulcanococcus sp. | reverse complement strand
CTGGGCCCAATCGAAACCCTGCTCGAGGCAGATGGCGATGCCGAGCTGGGGGCTTGGCTGCAGCAGCGGGTGTATCCCCTAGGCCGCAGCGTGAATGCCGCCGAACTGGTGGAGCAGGTGAGTGGTCAGCCCCTCAGCCATAAGCCCTTCGGCCGCTACCTACAGCACAAGCTGCAGCGCCTGGCGGGCGGCGGCTGAGGCCTTGGTGGGCCATCCGTAGGATGCCGCCCACATCCCTTGCCGCTGCCCTGATGGCGAACATCGACCACGCCCCAAGCCGCACGATGCTCAACCTGCTGCACGTGCTGCCGGCCTTCGCCGATGAAGCCGAGCTGCGCCTGAACACGATCGTGGAGCTGAACAGCAACACGATCAACAAGTACGAGCTGATCACCGAAACCGGTCACCTCAAGCTCGACCGCGTCGGCTATTCCTCTCTGGCCTATCCCTTCGCCTACGGCTGCATCCCCCGCACCTGGGACGAAGACGGCGACCCGCTCGACATCGAAATCGTGGGCGTGACCGAGCCCCTCGTGCCTGGCTCCCTGGTGGAAGCCCGCATCATCGGCATCATGAAATTCGACGACGGCGGTGAAGTCGACGACAAGGTGATCGCCGTGTTGGCCGATGACAAGCGCATGGATCACATCACCAGCTACACCCAGCTGGGCGATCACTGGCTCAAGGAAACTCAGTACTACTGGGAGCACTACAAGGACCTCAAAAAGCCCGGCACCTGCCGCGTCAACGGCTTCTTCGACAACGCCGAGGCCGTGAAGATCATCAAGGAGTGCGAGCAGCGCTACCTCGACACCATCAACCCCAAGTTGGTGAACTGACGCTCCCCCAGCGAATGGTCCCAGCCCCCATCATTGGGGGCTTTTTTGTTGGTCTGAGGCCGCCGCACGGGCGAGGGCGCGGGCCATTCCATCCCGGCTGGCGAGACCTTGCAGAGCCACAACTGGTAAGCCGGTAGCAGGAATACCACTGGGCAGCTTGGGCAGAGCGGCGTCCTCCAACTGGAACACCGGCACCTGGCGCAGGCCGTTGGGCTGAAGCTGATCCTCGAGCTGGGCCAAGTTGGCATCAAGGCTGAGCCAGAGCAGGTCGGAGCGGCGGCATTGCAGCAGAGGCAGCTCCGGGTTCCCCGCGGAGATTGGCCGCTGCAGATCCTCCAGGGTCACAAGCCCCAGCACCCAAGTTTCATCGGCCACCACGAGGCAGTGGCCATGGGCTTCCAACAGCTGCTGTAGCGCCTCTGCTGCCGGAGTTGTGGCATTGAGCACCAGCGGCGACTCAGGCTCAAGCGCTTCTTCCACACCAATCACAGCCAGTCGGTTGCGCCGTTGCTCTTCAACCAGATCGGGACCAAGCAGGCCAGGATCGGCCATGCCCTGCCAGCGCTCCACCAGGGCGGCACTGAGGCCCGCTGCGGCCATCAGCGGCAGCACGATCCTGATGTCGTGGGTGAGTTCAAACAGCAGCAGCAAAGCTGTCAGCGGCGCCCGAGCACTACCAGCCAGCACAGCAGCCATGCCCACCATGGCGTAAGCGGGGGGTTCAGCCACCGGCAAATGCAGGCCGCCCTCACCCAATAACTGCCCGTAGACATTCCCCAGGACGGCCCCCAAAAACAGCGAGGGTGCAAAGCCGCCGCCAACAAAGCCCGTGGCGCTGCTCAGTCCGGTGGCCAGGAGCTTGACCAGCAGCAGTCCAAAGAGGCTGGCCAAGGCGATCCCGCCCTCACGACCCAGCAGCGCACCGATGGTGTCGTAGCCAACCCCAAGCACCTGGGGGAATGCCAGCGCCATCACGCCGAGGCCCAGCCCGCCAAGCCCGGTGAGCAACCAGCGCGGCAGCCGCTGCAAGCGGCGCTGCACCACCTCGCTGCGACCGGTGGACAGCATCGTGAGCAGCGCCAGCGACATCCCACTGGCCACCAGGCCTAGACCGAGATAGAGCGGCAGCTCGAGCGGTGAGCGCACCTCGTAAGCCGGCAGGCGGAAGATCGGCTGATCTCCGAGAGAGAGCTGAGTCACCAGCGACGACGCCACGGCCGCCACCAGCACAGCCCGCACGCTGGGACGGCCCGGAATCGTGCTGTAACTGCCCTCAAAGGCGAAAAACAAACCGGCAATCGGTGCCTTGAAGCCCGCCGCAAGGCCGGCGGCCACTCCAGCTGCCACTAGGGCCTTCTGCGAATCCGGAGGCAGGCCGCCTTTGCCCGCTACCCACAAGCCGATGTTGCCACCGCTCTCCACGCTGGGCCCCTCCGGGCCCAGAGAGGCGCCGCTGCCCAGACTGAGTGATGCAGCGATCAGCCGCAGGATGGGCAGTTTTGGGGCGGCCTGCACACTGCCATCGGCCATGGCGATCAGGCTGGGCAAGCTCGGCCCGAGATCGCGACCGATCTGGCGTAAGAGGCCCACGGCTAAGCCACCCAGCAGGGGCACCAGCACCACCGGCCAAGACGACAACCACAACGGCAACGGATCGCCCGGCAGGGGGATCGGTTCCGGCGGGGGCGGTGGTGGGGGCAGGAATGCCAAGCCACCTAGACCGATTTGCAGCAACGCCCCAAGCGGAGTACCGCTGCTGGGCTCGGGCGGAGGCGGAAGTGGTGGGGGCTCGGGTGGGGCAGCACGCAGCAAACCCACCAACCCCTCAACGACAGGGCCGTAGAGGAAATTATTAATGAAGCCCAGTAAGTAGTGGAATCCCACCACGGCCAAACCCGTGAGCACACCCACCAGGGCGGCCCAGGCCAGCAAGCTCCACTGGAACGGCAGAGCGCGAGCCTCTACCGCCGGTTCGGCAGCTCCGTGATCAGACCTCTGGCCGTACCGTGGCAAAAATCTCCTCCAGGATCTCCCCAGCGCCCTGGGCGCGCAGTGTGTGAGCAAGCGCGATACCGATTGCCTCAGGATCGCTCTGGTCGCCGCGGGCTTCGTCGCGGATCAGGCGTAAGCCATCCAGGCTGGCCACCATGCCGGTTAACACCAGCTCGTCGCCTTCGAAGCGGGTATTCACACCGATCGGGACCTGACAACCACCTTCCAGTTCCCGTAGAAACGCGCGCTCTGCCAAGCAACGGCGGGCGGTGGGCACATGCTCAAGCACCTTGATCTGCTCAAGCACGGTGGTATCGCCTTCACGGCATTCGATGCCAAGAGCGCCCTGGCCCACGGCATGCAGAGAGATGGAGGGATCGATCAGCTCGTGAATGCGATCGCCAAGCCCCAACCGGCCCAAGCCAGCGGCGGCAAGGATTAGGCAGTCGAACTCACCGGAATCAAGCTTCTCGAGCCGGGTGATCACATTGCCACGCACATCCTTAAAGGTGAGTTGCGGGTAGTGATGGCGCAGCTGAGCCAAACGCCGCAGGGAGCTTGTTCCCACCACCGAACCAGCGGGAAGGGTGGCGAGGGTTTTGTTCTTGTGCTTTTCGTGCACAACTAAGGCATCCGCCGGATCTTCCCGCTCGGTGATGCAACCGAGCATCAGACCCTCGGGCAGGTTGGTGGGCAGATCCTTAAGGCTGTGGACGGCGATATCTGCACGATCCACCAGCATCTGAGCCTCGAGCTCCTTGGTGAACAAGCCCTTGTCGCCGATCTTGGCCAGGGCCACATCGAGGATTTTGTCGCCCTGGGTGGCCATGGCCTCGATACTGATCTCGAGGCCGGCATGGGCCTTAGCCAACTCATCCCGCACCCAGTGGGTCTGCACCATGGCCAGCTGGCTGCGGCGGGAAGCAATGCGCAGTTGGGAAGCGGCCATCGGAGGGGTCAGGAGGCAGCCCAGGCCGCCGAATCACAGCCGCCCAGCGTAGAGATTGGTGCGCCCGGGCTGAATGGCAGGGGCTAAGTCTTGATCAGTCGTCGCGATCAAGCGCCAGAGATCAAGCAGCGAAGAGCTGAAGCGGCAACGGACCCCAGGTGTCTTCGGCATCAGGATCAGCCGGACTGTGACCGGTGATCAACATCCCCTCGCCAAGACCGCTCTCACGCCGCACCAGAAATCGCCCACTGTTCTGATTGCCCTTGAGGAACACCGGACCTTCGATGCTGGCGAAAGCTTCACCAGCCGGATCCAGTTCCAACGGTTCCCAGCCAAGAGCCGTTTCCACCGAGCGCAACGCTGCCACTGCAGCGGCAGCCGAGGGCGCCATCACACCGATCGTGAACCAATCGCAGGCCTGAAGCTTGAGCAGCAACTGGCTGCGCAGCACCTCGCAGCTTGCGGCATTCAGCTCAGGAGCGGTGCGCAGACCGCGCAGGTCTGCGAGCGAAACCGAAGCATCAGCCATGGGGTTGAGAAGGCGCGGAACGTTGGGCGTGCTGATCCCAGACGGTGAACCCGGCCAGGCAGAAGCTCAGCCACACATACCCCACTGCCGCACCGGCAGCGATATCGGTGAGCCAGTGGGCACGGCAATACAGCGTGCTCAACCACACCAGAGCCACCCAACAACTCGACAGCACAAACAGGGGTTTGCGCAGCCTCGGGTAGTGGGCGGAGAGCAGACAGCAGGTGAGGAAATAGAACACGACCGAACCTGCGGCATGGCCACTGGGAAAGCTGCGGCCCGTGATGTCCTCCAGAAGCCGACCGCTAGGCCTGCGGCGATCAAACAGGGGCTTGAGCCAGCGATCCACGATCAGCAAAATCCCACCGGTGCCCACGACCACACAGACCAACTCGGCCCAGAAGCGCTTCAGCGCCAGAAAGATCAGTACCGCCAGCACCAGCACAGCGGTGAGGTGCTTGCCACTGGCCTCATAGACGGATGGAAGCAGCTGCCCCAACCACTCTGGGGTCCACTGGTGCACCAGCCGCAGCACCTCCAGATCAAAGACTGGACGTCGGATAGCCGCCAACTGAGGGCCAGCCCAGGCCAGCACTACGGCACTGGCCACCGCGAAGGCCAGCCTCCAGGGGCCAAGAGCTTTCAGCCAGTCGCCAGCCAAGCGAAGTTGGGCCCGCATCAGCTCCTCCCGAGGGTTTCCAGCCGCTGAGTGGGCAAGCGCAGCAGGCGGTGGGCATCGCGGCGGCCGAGTGGAGTGCCATCGCCAGGACCGATCCCGAACTCCAGCAGCTCCGCATCACTACCGAGCAGCAACACGCTCTCTGGCAAGCGTTCACCCTGAGCCACCTCGCGACTGGCCCTGCGCGGGGAGCTGACGAACAACACGGGGCGACCGCTGTAGTACACAACGCTGTAGCGCTTGTAGCCCACCACCAGGAGGGGTTCTTCGGGCAAACCCTGCTCGCCCGCCAAACGGGCCAAGGTGCGAATTGGCAGCTGCCGCTCCCGATCCACCAGGGGAATCAGCACCGGCAACACCAGGGCCAGAACCGAGGCAAGCGCCGCTGCATTCGGGATCCACAGCCACTGCAGGAGATCGGAGCGGCGCAGCAGAACAACCAATAAGGCCACCCCCCCAGCCAGAAGCGGAAGGAACAGCAACACCGGCAGACCTGAACCCCTGATGGCATCGGCAAAAGCTGGATAGGAGGGGTCCTGCTCAATCCAGCGGGGAGTGAGCACCGCGGCGAACGCCATCAGCACCAGCAGCGCCCCATTGATCCAGCCTGTGATGCGCATCCCAGCGCCCAGCGCTGGTGAGGGCGAAAGGGGAACGAACAACAGGGCCGCCAGCAAGGCCCCACCGGGCAACGCCGGCAGGATGTAGCCCGGCAGTTTGGTGGCGGCAGCCGAAAAGAAAGCCACCATCACCACCAACCACACCAGAGCCAGCAGCGGCAGATCCTCACCAGGTTCAGCCTGACGCCACACCTGCAGGCGCCAGAAGCGCAGGCGAGCGCAGGCCACAGGCAGAAACAACGACCAGGGCAACAGCAACAGCAGCACCCAGGGCAGATAGAACCAAGGTGGTCCGGGGTGGTCGTAGATCACCGAGGTGAAGCGCTCCAGGTTGCTGAAGCCCAGAAAACGGCCCAGAAACTCACTGCCATTGGCAGCAGTAGCCAGGCCGTACCAGGGAGCAGCGACACCGAGGAACAACAGCACCAATGGGATCCAGGGGGTGGTGCGCAGCTCCTTCAAGAGGGTGCCTTTCAAAGCCCAGAACACGAGCATCACCAGACCGGGCAACAGCAGGCCCACTGGCCCTTTCGCCAGCACAGCGATGCCACAGAACACGGCCAACGCCATGAAGCCAAGCCGCCGTTGCCACAACCGCTGTGCTTCGGCGGTGTGGGCCACCACAAAACCCAGCAAGGCCAGGGTGATGGCACTGGCCAAAAACATGTCGGTCACCGATGAGCGGCCCCAGCCGAGCCAACCGGGGCTGAGGGCCAGCACAGTGGCGCCAAGGGTGGCGCGGCCGATGCGCTGGTGGTGCGGTTCAGAGGTTCGCGCCACCAGCAGCAACAGGCCAAACACGGCAAAGACCGAGGCGCTGGCCGCCAGGGCTACCGGAAGCCTGGCCGCCCACTCACTCACGCCTAAGAAGCGAAAGCTCAGGGCCACCATCCAATAGCCCCAAACGGGGTAATCAAAAAAGATCTCCCCGTTCCATCGGGGGGTGATCCAATCGCCGCTGGTCAACATCTGGCGAGGGATCTCCACAAAGAGACCCTCGGTTTTGTCCATCAAACCGAGGCTGCCGAGCTGTTGGCCAAAGGCCAAACCGCAAAGGCCCGCCAGAGCGAGCAGAGCCAGCAGCAGGCTGCGGCGAACATCCTGGTCAAGCCAGGCTTGGAGGCGTTGCATGCCGAAAAATTAGGGCGTGTTCCACACGAAACGGCTGCTGGCGGCGTAGTTCCACACGAACACCACCAGGATTCCGGCGAGCTGGGCTGAGAACGTATCCCGCGCCACGAAGCTGTAAAACGCTGAAGCCAGGCCCACATTGGCCAGAACCGGAAGTGAGGCCACCAAGAGGAACTTCAGCAATCCCCGCAACAGCCCCAGGCCCTTGAGCCGCTGGAACCGGAAGGTGAGCGCGTTGTTGATCAGGTAGTTGGAACTGGCAGCTGCCACAACGCCAAAGGGCAATGCCTGCTCAAAACCAAGAGCCCCCATCATCAACAGCTGCGTGACCAGCAGCTGCACAGCGACGCCACTGAGCCCCACGAGGGCAAAACTGATGGCGCGGCGGGGCATTAATCGGAAGCTGAGGCTATGCAGGATCGAGATCAGAAAGTCCCAGAAAATGGCCAGATCCAGCTTTGAACTGCCGTAGCTGCGGGGTTGAAAGCGCAGCGGTACCTCACCGGTGCGAAGCCGACCTTTGCTCACGGCCAGCAGCTCATAGAGAAACTTGAAGCCATTGACATCGACGCCCCGGATCACGGGCAGCAACGCTTCCAGCCGCAGCGCAAAGAAACCGCTCATG
>JBIIDQ010000077.1:0-7368 GCA_044238295.1 Vulcanococcus sp. | reverse complement strand
GAAGGGACTTGTGGCAGTGTCGTCGGGCTCGGCGCTCTTGGCTCAACTGGCGGCGATTACGCCCCAGGGGGTGCAAATCACGGATCTACAGGTCCAGGGCAGTGGCCTCAGCCTGAAGGGGCTCGCCACCGATCCGCAGTCGTTTCGCAGCGTGAACGGGCTCAGTTTGCTATTGGCACGATCGCCTTTGATTCAGCCTGAATCGGTCAAGGTTGTCAAAATCAGCAGGGAGCAACCCACGGGCACGGGCGCTCAAGCCACGGTGACGGCCGGTCCTGTGGCTTGGGATCTCACTGCCAGCTTTGCTTCTTTGCCTGCCACAAGCCAGCTTGCCTTGTTGCGGCAGTTAGGGGCTGTGGGAATGGTGCGGCGGCTTCAAATCCTCCAGCGCGCTGGGGTGCTGCCATGACGAACTTCCAGAGCAACACGACGCCCTGGATCAACCGCGAGAAGCTGCTGATCGGTTTGCCTGCAGGGCTTGCTGTTGTGCTGGCCGTGATCCTCACAGGCTGGTTGGTGTGGCCTCAGTGGCAGCGCTTGCAGATAGCCGAGCAGGAGCTGGAGCAGCTCGATGAGCAGCGTCAGCGTTTGCCGCTGCTTCGTGCTCAGCTCTCGAAGCTTGGGCGGGATCTTGTAGAAACAGAGCTTCGACGCCAGCAGATTCTTGGGCTTGTGGCGGGTAGTGGAGATATCGCCACATTCATGAGTCAGTTGAGTGAAGAGGCCCAGCGTGCAGGTGTTCAGCTGGATGGTTACGAGCCGATCACAGAACTAGCGCCCCAAGATGCAGCCAAGACCAATCAGTCGGCGAATAAAGCCAATCAAGCGAATACCGCTCCTCCTGATCCTTTGCTGGCTCCAGGGTTGAAGAAAACGTCTTTATTACTTGTGGCACGTGGTGATGGGCCTCAGCTTTTGGCGTTCTTGCGCCAACTTGAATCTTTGAATCTGTTGGTTGTTCAAAGTAATCTACAAGTCAAGGCGGAGCAGAAAGCGATTGCCAAGACTGGTGCGGTTAAGCCTGTGCTGAGGCTGAATCTGGGTTTGTATGAATTTGCTCGGCAAAACGCAGATTCGCAGGCGTTATCGAAGCCTTGAGATGCCGGGATCGTTGTTTTATGTGAGTGTGCGTAGATTTCCCGCCAGCTGCGGGGCTGCATGCTTGGAATGATGTTTCTGATCGATTGGCGTTGATGCTGGCATGCATTGACAGAATCGATACGATGCTCGTGGCATCGATGGTTTGAGTGGTGAATCAACCTTGGTCGCAATGGCCCGCGATGGGGTTGTCGGGGTTGTTGCTCCTCTCAGCTGTGGAGATGCCTGCAGTGTTGGCGCAGGCTGAAATTCGCCAAGATGGAGTTCAGCTCAAGATCAGGCGCTTGCCCGATTCGATTGAGCTTGTGCTTGAAGATGTGGGTATGGGAGGAGCGCTGGAGCAAAAGCGTGATGGAACGCTTTGGTTTGGTGAATTGCGAACAGACCGTATTCGAGGCCTCAAAAGTGGTCCGCAATCACTAGCCATGCCTGATTCCGGCATGGAGCGCATTACGTTTGACGGTACCGGCAGGCTATTTCAGCTGAAAGTAAGCCCTGTGAAAGGGCGAGAAATACCTGCACCGGTTGTGAGTAGTGATGGGAAGAACTTGGTTTTGCGGTTTGACGCCCCGCCGTTGCCGATCACGCAAACCGTGCGACCGAATCTCAGCAAGCCTGTGCCAGTTCCGACGCCCGCGTTTGTTCCTCCCTTACGTCCACGCGCATCTGCCCCACCGCTTGGAGATATGGCGGTGGGATCGATGGCGATCCGCAACCGTGCCTATGTCAATCTCAGCGGCCCCCCCGTCACGATGACCACGCGTGGCGCCAATGCGCGTGATGTATTGATGGTTTTGGCGCAGATGGGTGGCTATGGGTTTGCCTATGCCGATGTACTACCTAGTCAGTCGGCAAGCCAGAGTGTTTCTGGTTCACCTAATCAGCCAGCTTCACCAACGACACCGATGACCAATCCGGTGACGGTTGCCTTTCGTAGTGAACCTTATGAGCGCGCATTCAACTTTGTTTTGCTGACCTCGGGTCTACAGGCCAGGCGTGAGGGGAATACGGTTCTTGTCGGCCCGAACGTTTTAGCCAAATCACTCGGCTCGCAACTGTCGAAGGTCTATCGACTGAATCAGGTGGGCCCGAATGAGGCTGCTGATTATCTTGCCAATCTTGGGGCCCAGGTTACCAAAACGAATACCATCACAACAGCGAGTTCGGAAGGGGTCACGCAGACCAATGCTGTAGCGAATGCTCCCTCTGCCCAGACAACGACATCGACCACTATTACTTCAGTTGAGGCCTACGGTGCAGCTAGTGGCCCATTACTTGGGCTCAACGCTACAACGGATACACGTCTTGGGACGATCACTCTATTCGGAGAGCCAGCGGTTATTTCAATTGCTGAACAATATCTCAGGCAACTTGATCTGAGGCAGCGCCAGGTTGCACTGTCTGTGAAAATTCTCGATGTTAACCTCAATAATGTTAGCGAAATAGATAATAGTTTCGCGCTTCGTTTTGGTAGCAACTTTATTGTGAATGATCAGGGGCGTCTTCTGGCGGCTTTTGGAGGAAGCTTGCCTGCGGACCGTGATGACTTTGCTAAAAGGCAGGAGTCTGTAGCAAGGAGTAATTCTTCTTCTCGGAGCGAAACGACCTCAGAGAGAACATCTGGAAATGAATCTACGTCAACCACCGGTAGCTCTTCGGATGTCCAGCGCTTTTTGCAAGTCAATGTCAGCAATGAGCGTTCTTTAACTCAGCAGCAGGTTGAAGAGCTTAATCTTGCTCTCACACGGGAAACAGGCACAAAGCTTACTCCTTTCCAGCAGACAACAACTGATCCTGACGGAAATGTCGTCGAGGAAACTGTTTTTCGAGTTGTTCCAACAGACCAGCGGAGTAAGTCTCTGAGTAACACCTTGGCTAATTCTGTGACCGAGATTATTCGCTCAACATTGGGGTCTTCTGTGGAAATATCTCGTACAGAATCGACCACCTCTTCGGAAGAGACCAGGGGCTCAGGAAGAAGGTCTCGTAGTGCATCTAGAGGAGGTTCGTCTAGTAGTGGTTTGTCGAATGAATATCCTTATGCCACAACGCCAAACCCTGGATCGAACTATCCGGATAATCAATTCTTTGACTTTCTTCAGGCTCAAATTGTTTCAAGCAATACGAAAATCCTTGCAAGCCCAACTCTGATTCTGCAAGAAGGCGATGGCCCTGGCGGCGGGTCTGATGGCTCGCGTGTTTCATCAGATGGAAAAATTGGGCGAGAAAAAGCCAATGAAGCTTTCGTCCGAGTTGGCACCCAGCTGGTCACCTCATTTAATGTTAAAGAATCAAGTAATGGCTCTGGGAATATCTTCTGTGAGCCTGTCTTTAGCAATGCCGGTCTAACATTCGGCGCACGAGTTGACAAGATCGATGACAATGGATTTGTTACTTTCTCATTGTCTCCTGAAATCTCTGCTGCAGTAGGGACTCAGGCGGTTGGCCCCTGCGGCACAATTAATGTCATTAATGATCGCTTGCTTGATACGGGCAAAGTCAGGGTGCGAGATGGTCAAACTCTGATTCTTACAGGTGTAATTTCTTCTACAGATAGACAAGTGGTTTCAAAATGGCCAATTCTTGGAGACATGCCGCTTATTGGTCAGTTTTTCCGTCGCACAAATGGCGATCGTACTAAGAATGAGTTGGTGATTATGGTAACACCTCGTGTTATCAATGATGAGCAGGGCGGGGTGTATGGATACGGTTATCAGCCTTCTACGCGTGATGCGAGAGGATTGATTTATGATTCCAGTCGTGATCCGGGCTAGAGAACGACGGGTTGGAAATTGCCGTTGTCGATAGGCTGAATTCCATCGGTGCTGAATAGAATGTCTTTTGCTTTTAGGCCTGTGAAGTAAGGAAGTAGTATACTCGAATTCCCGTAGTTGACAATTGTGTCGCGACCATTCTCAAGCGCTTGAATGTTGGCGATCGCAAGGCCGTTTGCGAAAACAAGGCGATCGCCTTCGGCGGGGTTGAAGTCAAAAATAATGTCGCTGCCTTCGTCCAGGGTTTTAAAAATAAATCGATCGGCCCCACCCCGGGGTGCGTTGTTGTCGACTGTGCGATCAGGAATCACATAGGTTTCCTTTGTCGTTTGGCCGTTGAACTGACCATCTTCTCCGATTGATGGAGCATCAAATGTAATGGTTTTGGCGTTTGCAGGGGTATTTGCTGGGTCGAACTTGGATGGATCCTGGTTGAAGAGATCAAAAATGATCGGGTCGTAAACAAAAGGCTGGAGCCCCTCGGTGGGTGGTGCAAAAAAGCCGTATTGATCGTAAATGTCAAAGATGAATGGATCGTTAGCGAATGGTGCGGGAAACGTGAATTGGTAGTCGCCATACATGTAGTCATTGCTCTGGCCGCTGATGAGGTCATCGTTGCCACCGCGCGCAGGGCCGTAAAAGCTGATGCCATCGCCATACATGGTGGTGCGCGTTCCGCTTAAGGGTGTCCCAGTGAGCACATCCTTCCCGCCTTGTGCGCTGGCTTGTAATTCAGCGGCATCGCCAACAAGTTCTGTATTCAGCCCGAATGCCTGCAGGCTGTCGTTGCCGCCTTGGCCGTAGAGATTGAGGCTGTCTCCAACGAGTCGGTCGATGTTGCCGAAGCCACCAGCCAAGCTGTCTTGGCCTCCGGCTTCTCCAACCTTGATGAGTTCAATATCTCCGAGTAATTGATTCTGGTCTTGCTTGCCCTGCTGCGAGCCGCCGGCCATCAATTTGTCGTGCCCCTCCCCGCCGATCAAATTGTCAAAGCCTGTTCCTCCATCCAGCGCGTCATTGCCAAGGCTGCCTGTGCCGTTGTCGTTATTCCCTTTGAGAATCAGCGTGTAGCCACGCGTCGTGGTTCTGATGGAGACCTTGTTGGGCTTGTTGTTGAAGCGGAAGGTGGTCTTGCCGTTCTTCGGCCCTGTGATGATCGTGCGTTCGCTGCTCATGCTCAGATCAGAAGGGAACTGGTGCGAAAAACTTCACGGCAAGTGGCGCCAGCTGTTGTAGGAGCCCTGCTGTTCCACTCAGGAATTGGCTGCCCCAGCCGCTTCCTGTTTGCCCTTTGGCCGCTTTCTGTTGCCGCCCCACAGCGTCGCGAATCTCTTTCGCCAGCGTGGCATCGCCTTGGGCTTCAAACAGCTGCGCGGCATAAAGCAAATCTTGACTTGCTTGTTCCAGTTGCGCTTGCTCCGATCGAGTGATTCCTCGGGCCAGCCAGGTCACAGCGGCATCGGGTTTTTGCGTGAGCGCTTTGTTGAAAAAATCTTCTGCTTCGATCAGGCGCCCTTGCTGCACCGCTTCAACTCCGGCGTTATGCATGACGGCATAGCTACTGGCCTGTGCCGTTACTCCCAGCGCTCCTTTCCAATGGGTGCTGGCTAAGGCTTCCGAGTCGAAGAGGGCGCCGCTGAGATCGCTCTCCCGTAGATCGGCGCCGTTGAGTTGGGCCCCGCGGAGATCAGCCCCACGCAGCGATGCACCCATCAAGGTCGATTGCGAGAGATTGGCGCCACGTAGATCAGCTCCATCCAAGCGCGCACGGCTCAGATTCGCTCTCTGTAATTGGGCTTTCCCGAGCTGAGCATCGCGTAAATCCGCGAAGACCAGGTCGGCATCCTGCAGTTTGCAGCCGCTGCACTGTTTGTGATCCAGCAGTCGCACAAGGTCTTCGGATGCCAATGCCGGAGCACCGCTGATCGCGCTGACGGCGAGGCTCAACACTCCTGCCGCGACTTGTTTGTGCATCAACCGGCCAACCATGGGGGCGTCATACCCCATTTCCAGGGTTCTGCCTACGGGGTTGTGGACGGAGCTGCTGGCGTTGAAACAGAGGTGGCGGGCTGCTTGTCTGCCGTTGGCACGGACTCAAGGCAGGGCTTCCGCGGCGGCTCGGCTTTGACCCATCGGTGTGCTGCAGGTAGGGGTTGCACGCCTCCCATCGCTGCCCGTACTTGATTGAGGCAGGGCATCCCGCTGCTGCAGCTTGAGAGGTTGATTCCATTCACCCGTTCCCTCGGGATGGCAGGCGTGGGCTTCTCCTGAAAAAATTGCTCCTCGGGATCGCAGAACCGCTGGGCGAGAGCCGATTCCTGCACGCTTGGTGCGGCGATCAAGAGCCAAGCGATGGTGTTGGCATAGGCCTGGATGCGCGACGTCACAAGCCACCTCTCCTGGCGTGACTCGATCTTATGGAGAGTCGTGTGTTTTCCGGATTGGAGGCGGATGTTCTTAGCTGTTGTGTAATTGATCGCTCCCAGTGCATCCCGTCCACGGCGGCAATCGCGACGCAATGGCTCGACGCTTGGGCTGCCGAGCTGGCGATCTCCTCGATGCCAGCGCTTCGCTTGTGCCGTTTGGTTTGCCGTGGCACTTGCGAATCGCCTACCTGCGCGCGGCTGTGCAGCCCTACCCCGATCGTGATGCCGTTGGGCTTCGCTGCCACCTGAGTGCGGTTCATGGCGTCGATCCAGCTCTGGTTCTGCCCGGTAACGGTGCTTCAGAGCTCTTCACTTGGGCCGCGCGTGATGCTGCTGAGCTGGGTTCATCACTGCTGCCCCAACCCGGCTTTGCGGATTACGACCGCTCATTACGTTGCTGGGGCGGAGCGCAGACGGCTTGGCCGATGCCCGCTCAATGGTCTGATGTGGCCCCAGCGTCGTTTCCGCTGAGTGACACAAACGCGACCTCCGTGTTGTGGATCACCAACCCCCACAACCCCACCGGTCAGCTCTGGAGCCGCGCTTCGCTCGAGGCACTTCTGGATCGTTTCGCGCTGGTGATCTGCGACGAAGCATTTCTCTCGCTTGTGCCCGATGGCGAGCGGCAATCGCTGATCCCGCTAGTTGTCGATCACCCCAACCTGGTGGTGATTCGCAGTTTGACGAAGCTCTATGGCATTGCAGGACTACGCCTGGGTTATGCCGTGGCACAGCCTGAACGCCTGCAGCGCTGGGCCCAATGGCGGGATCCCTGGCCGGTGAACGCTGTGGCTTCCGCTGTGGGTGAAGCATTGCTGCGCAAGCCGCAGCGGCATCACGCGTGGATGAGACGCGTTCAGCAATGGACGGCTCGTGAGGGTGCGTGGCTGCAACATCAGCTCGCCTCCCTGCCCGGGATCGTGCCCATGCCATCCGCTGCCAACTACCTGTTGATTCGCGGGGAGTTGCAGGGCAAGCCCGTGTCGCTGCAGCCGTTGCGGGAGGCGTTGGAGAGGCGTCACCGCATCCTCTTGCGTGACTGCCGCTCCTTTGAAGGTCTAGATGCAACC
>JBIIDQ010000076.1:0-7377 GCA_044238295.1 Vulcanococcus sp. | reverse complement strand
ATAATCACTCAGGCTGTCTCCGAAGACATACAAGCCATCAAATTGGCTGCGGAGACTTGTGTCTTTGGATAAATGGTTCATGGGGCTTGTGCCTGTTGTCTTGAACGCTAGCCATCGCAATCCAGCTGCTTCGGGCTGTCATCAATCTTTATCTGGCTAATGAAGTTGATTGGGCTCTCGTTTTGTTTGTTGGCTTGCTGGCCGTGAATGTCTTGTTGGAGTGTTGATCTGCGCCAGCTCTCGGTTGATGCCAGATTCTGGAACTCTGAAATTGAATGGTGGTTGCAGAAGTTCTCTGGCGTGATGTTGTGCGCTTGTGATCAATCAGCCCACCGTCCATGCCTCAAGGAGCCGTTCGGCAAGGGCTTCAGCGCTCCGTAGAGCACCCTCCACTCGCCCAAAACCCACGCCCTCCAGGGCATCGCCACAGAAGCCGATGCGGCTGTTGTGGCACAGGCTGAGCTGGGGGTTGAGACCCGGTGCTTTTGGGAAGGCGGCGCCCCAGCGCATCAGTTGCTTCTGCGCTCCGCTCGTGCTCAATCCGAGAGCGCTTTGGATGGCCCGATCAAGGCTGTCGATCACCTGGGCTTCCGCCTGGGGATCGGGTCCAGAGCCAAGCAGTTGTGCTGCGGATGAACGGGACCCGAACACTCCGGAAAAGCGCTGCGCCATGGTGTCGCTGGATTCCACGACCACGCCCCAGCCACCGTTTGCCATCGCCTGTTGCGACACGCGTCGGATTCCCCAGCGTTGGCTCGCTTCGGCCTTGAACTGCAGCAGGCGCCAAGGTTGTTCGTGCCAGCCGCCGGCAGTGGCCTCGCTCAGGCTCAGCAGCAGATTGCTGCTGGCGGTTGATTCGATCGCTCCCAATGCTGCGCAGGCGTTGAGGAGTTCGGAATCGCCAAGTTCAGAAGCGGCCTGCCTGAGAGGTATGTCGGACCAGCCGAAGACCGTTTGGCAGCGAGGGTGGGCCAACAGGGAGCCGCTCAATACCAGCCAGCGGCAGTGCAGCAAGGCTTGCCCTTCAAGGTTGCGCAGAATCCATCCCTCGCCTGATGCCGATGGTTCCAGCCTGCGAACCAGGGTGCTGCTCTTGAGGTTGGTTGGTGCCCCTTGCCGAGCCAAGGCCAACAGGCCGCGGCAGAGGCCATCCATTTGGGGAGCTCCCTGCCAGAGCTCGCCACAGCTGAGCGCATCTGGCACAGCCGCTCCGATCCGCCTGTGTTCATCAAGGCTGAAGATCGCTCCTGAGAAGGGGGCGATCCAGCCGCCGTTTCGGAGTGGTTCGAGCAGCCTTGGCTCGGGATTGGCGCCGATGTTGAACAGCGGCGCGCCGTGGTTGAGGCAAAAACCGGGGTCATGGCGGGATCGGCGCGTGGCGGTTCGCCCTCCCGGTCCCCGGCCAATCTCCACAAGCGTCTGCGATCCCCGCCAGCCCCTTTGCCGCAACGCTGCTGCCAAGGCGCAGCCGGCGACGCCGGCCCCCACAACCCCTAGATCAACCGTGGTTGAGCTCATCGCCAAGCGCCACTCACAACGTCCTGGCCCGATCGTTGCAACGGTAGGGATTGGATGAGAACAGCGGACTCGACATCACCGAGTGGCAACCTTCACTGATCGATGCACCGGAGGGCGCCGCTCATGAGCGCTTCTGCAGCGTTAGCGTCGCGCCCCCAAGGCTGATCAAGGGTGGCGGTACAGGTTCTCAGCGAGGCCCAGCGCCGCAAGTGGGATAGCAGTGACGACCAGCTGTTCTATGCCGAGCCGCGGTTTGTGCAGCATCTCGATGAAGCCTTCCGCACCCGCCTCACAGCCCTCTATCGCGAGCGCATTCCGGCTCGGGCTGTGGTGCTCGATCTGATGTCGAGTTGGGTGTCGCATCTCCCGGATGACGTGATCTACGAGCGCGTGATCGGCCATGGCCTGAACGAGAAGGAGCTTGCGGCTAACAAGCGGCTCGACAGCCACTGGTTGCAAAACCTCAATCTCAATCAGGAGATTCCGCTGAAAAGCGAGAGCGTGGATGCGGTGCTGATCGTGGCTGGCTGGCAATACCTTCAATACCCTGAGGCCGTGGCCTCCGAGCTGTGGCGGATTACACGTCCCGGTGGAGAGCTGATCGTGTCGTTCTCCAATCGGATGTTCTTCACCAAGGCACCGCAGGTGTGGGCCGATGGCAGCGACCGTGATCACCTCACCTATGTGGCGCAGGTGCTGATGGCGCAGGGCTGGCCCAAGCCCGAGATTGTGGCTGAAGAAACCCGGGCGGCGGGGCTGAAGGGATTGGTGGGAGGCAAGGGTGATCCCTTTTTCTCTGTGATTGCCACCAAACCGCAATGACTTCCTTGGTCTCCACCTGGCCTGACGCAGAGCGCCTATTGGCGCTGGAGCAGCAGGTGCGCTCCACGGGCACAGGGCTCGTTTGCATCGATCTGATCGGCTGCTGGCAGCTCGAGCTGGTGTGGCCGAAGGGCAGCCAGCGCGCGTCTGTGTTCAGCGGCTGGTTGCTGCGGGGGCTATCGGCGCGGCTGGAGATCCAAGGCGGTTCGGAGCGTTTGCTGCTTAGCAATGCCGTGAACCTGGGACCGATCGAGTTGCGTTTCCGTGGTCCGGGCTGCTTGCAGGGCAAGCGCCCGCTGTTGCAGTTCAGCTTTGATCAGTTGCAGATCAACGTGGCCGGTCGTTGCGTGCTGCAACGTGCTCTGCCAACGCCACCTGCTGCGCGCATGCCGTTCTTTGCGTTGATTCACCGCGATTCCACGGGGTGGCTGGCAGCGCGGGGCCGCGGAGGCGGGCTGGCCTTGTGGCGCTTGGCCAGCACGGCGCCAACGGCCGGTTGAGGTTGCCATGGCTTGTCCGCGTTGCGGTAGCTGGTCGGTTCGGGCGGATCGCAGCCTGGCGGGTCGCATGGTGTGCGGCAATTGCGGCACACCTCTGCAGGGGGTGCAGCGTGGTGGTAACCGCAAGCGGATCCTGCCGGCCTTCTCGACGAGCGGTCGTCGTCGTTGGCGCTGGTGGTTGTTGGCGCTGGTGGTGGTAGCCGCAACCTTGGCGGCGCTTGCTCCAGGATCTCGTCAGCCCCTGATCCCCCATGGTTCCGGCGATCGCCCTCTCGATCGGTGGCAGTGATTCCGGCGGTGGTGCCGGGATTCAGGCCGATCTGAAAACGTTTTTGGCCCTGCAGGTGCATGGATGCTCCGCCATCACCTGTGTGACGGCTCAAAACACCTGTGGGGTGAGCCGGGTGGACACATTGCCGCCTGAGGCGCTCCTGGCCCAGATCGAGGCGGTGGTGAGCGATCTGCCTGTGGCGGCGTTGAAAACAGGCATGTTGCTGAACTGTGCCTTGATTGAGGCCACGGCCGCAGCATTGGAACCGCTCACGATTCCGAAGCTGATCGATCCGGTGATGGTGTCGCGGGCAGGGTCGGTGCTGCTGGAGCCGGAGGCGATTGAGGCTTATCGCCAGATGCTGCTGCCCCTGGCGGAACTGATCACGCCGAATCTGCATGAGGCTCGGCTGCTGAGCGGCCAGGTGATTGAGGCGGCTGATGATGTGGAGCGGGCCGCGGCAGGGCTGTTGGAGCTCGGCCCCGCTGCTGTGTTGATCAAAGGGGGCGGTCTGCCTGAGCTACGAGGGCGCGACTATCTGCTGGAGCGCAACGGCGGCGGCCAGTGGTTGGAGCATGCGCTGGTGGAGACCCCCAACAGCCACGGCAGTGGCTGCACCCTTGGTGCTGCAATCACCGCTGAACGTGCCAAGGGGCAATCGCTCGTGGAGGCGGTGCGAACCGCAAAAACTTTTGTGCAACACGGTTTGCACAAAGGGCTAGCCATCGGGTCTGGCCAAGGCCCACTGTGTCACTGGCACCCGTTGCTTTCCTCCGATGGCTGATGCTCCCTACTTGATTGCCCTGGCCTTGTTGGAGCAAAACAGCGAGCGGGCGATGCCGCTACAGGGCAAATCGTTGCGAGAGTCTCTGCCGGCCGATGGCGATCCTGGTGAAGTGGGCTGTCAGCAAGCCCTCGAGCTCTTGATGCGCGTGTGGCAACGCAGCGACGCGGGTGCCATTAAGCGAGCCGCAGGTGATCAGAGCCTGCTGCTGGTTGCCGTGCCCATCGAAGCCCTGCAGGAGGATCTGCCGGCGATGAAGGCCCGCTGGCTCAACAGCGGCGATCCGGCCGCACTGTTGAGCGAGCTCAAGGCTGTGGCCAGTGGTGTGTGGAGCCTCTCGATGGAGCCGCGCCAGCCGATGACTTACACCAGGTTGGCCTAAGGGCGCCAGCCTCTCGCTGTCAGTTGTACTCGCCAGGGATGTCGTTCTTGTGAACGGTCACCCGGTCGAACTTTTTGCCGGACACGCGCAGCAGTTCATCGCCCGAGAACTCAAAGCCGCGAGCCGTGGCGATTTGGGCCACGTCGTCTGCGGTGGCTGCGGCTAATACCTGTTGCTTCAGGGCTTCATCGGATTGCAGTTTGGCCAGGAACGCCTTCAGTTGATCGAGCGACATGGCATCGGCTGCAGCTGATCCAGTGTCTCAGTCCGAGTTGGTGGAGCCGTACAGAAATGGATCCAGGAAGCTGAGGGGCCTGTTCATCGTCGCGGAGAAGCCCAGGATTCCCTCGTCGCGGTGGGAGTAGAGCAGGGTGTTGTCGGCGTCGATCAAGAAGGTGCCGCCCCGCTGCGTGATGAAGTCGTCCTGTGGCACGTAGGTGCGCCAGTGGCCCAACACTTCCTGCATGTTCCGTAGCCGCACCGTGGCCAGCTCAAACGGCCGCTGGAATCCTTCGCCGCCCGCCAGCTTGAACAGGGGGCTGTCGATCCGCTGCGGGGCGTTGCGGTCGCCTCGGTAGCCGCGGAACACCTCCGCCAAGGTGCCTGGGGAACCGATGCCGGCGCACATCAAGAGCAACCCGGGCCATGGTCCGCCGGGAGTCTTCAGTCCTTCGTAGAGAGCCAGCTCGCGGTGGAGCAACGGTGCCGAATCCACCTCCAAGGCCTGGCGTGGAAAGCCGGTGTAGGTGCAGAAGCGATCGGCACCTGTTGCATCGCCGATGGCGATCGCGCGGGTGCGGATGCCTGCAGCCTCCAGCTGCGGCAGCACGGGTACTAACGCTTGGGCGTATTCCATTGAGTCGAAGTCGCCCAGCTGGGTGAGCAGCAGCACCAGGCGGCGGCCCTCAGCCATGCCCGGCATGGTTTGGAGGCGTTGAAGCAGGGGAGCGGGGGCTTGCATCCGTGGTGCTTGGAGCTCTACGCAGTGTGGCGACTCAGCCCTGGGCAGAATCGCAGCATCACAACGAACCCGAGCTCAGCTCACGCGCATGGATCGTCTTCCTTGATGGATCGCCGTCACTGGTTATTGCTTGGTTTCGCCCTGGCCTGTATCGCAGGCTTGCTCCTCTGGATCGGAGAAATCGATCTGGGCATGGAGGAGTCGATCGCACCTCCCCCCGTACCCGCTGCACCGGCTCAGCCATGACCCATGTCTTGATCACGATCACCCTGGCTCTGTTCCATCTCGTGGGGCCCGTGCCCACCGATCTGGGGGTGAGCCAGGGGGCCCTGGCACCTTGCAGTAGCCCCGCCCATTGCGCCCGAGCTGAGTGGCCTGTGGCCAATCCCCAGGCGGCCCTCGATGCATTGGTTCCCGTGATTGCCGCAACTCCTCGTACGGAGGTTGTGGAGCAGAGGGATGTCTATCTCCATGCCACCGCCAGTAGTGCCCTCTTCGGTTTTGTCGACGATCTGGAGCTCTATGCCGACACCGCCCGCGGTGTGCTGCAGGCCCGTTCCGTATCGCGCCTCGGCGATTCGGATCTGGGGGTGAACGCCCGACGCCTGGCCGCCTTGCAGGATCAACTCAAGGGTTGAGCCGTTGCTCCAGCCAACCCCCATCAGCACGCCAGCGGCGGCGCTGATGGGGATGGCCGGTGAGCTCCAGCAGCTCCACCTGCTCCACCTGAATGCGCACCAGCTCAAAGCAGGCCGGCAGTGGCGTGCCATCTGCCAGCTCCGCTGGGAAGAGGCCATCGCTCTCGAAGGCGGCGCCCGGTTCAGGCCAACCCCAGAGTGCGCGTGCGCCAGGGTTGAGTTGCTCCCAGTGTTGGCTGCGGGCGGCCAGGTTGGCTTCCGGGCTCAGCTCCAGCCTCCGCCCGCGCAGCCGGAATTGGGAGCGGGCCTTGGGCAGCAGCCAGCAGAGCTCCACCTTGGGCTCCTGACGCAGTTCAGTGGATTTGGCGCTGCGGCCATCGGTGAGTAAATCGAGGCTGTCGGCTCCGGCCCAGCCGCGAAACACCAGCGTGCGCACCCGTGGTGCGCCATCAGCCCCGAGGGTGGCGAGCTGCAGCCAGCGGGCCTGGGGCGAGCGGCCTTCCCGTTGGCGGGCGCCCCGCAGCAGCGGCCGCCAGGGAGGTAAGGCCCCGCTCATGGTGAGACCTCACAGCTGTAGAACTCCCAGTCGCCTCGCCGCTGTGCAAATTCCGGGTGGTCTGGATCGCTGGCTTGCCACCACCAGCGGCCATCGCTGTAGCTCGGGATGCCAGCGTTGTTGGTGCGCGGTAACTGGAGGCTGACGCCGCGCCACTGCAGCACGATGAAGGCGCCGGGCACCGTGCCGCCTTCGCTGTTCGGAATGCCTGGGGCATCGACGGCGCCGATGTGCACTGCGGCGAGTAGTGGCTCGCCATCGCACTGAAACTGCTCAGGAGCTGGATCCAGGGCAGCCAGGCTCTGCGTTGGCCAGAGCAGACCCCACAGGGGCAGCAGCACGGCCATCACCACGGCGAGGAGCTGGGTCACGGCATCAGAGCAGCGATCGCCAGGATGGCGCAATGGCCCTCACGCTCGTGTACGACGGTGGCTGCCCCTTCTGCCGCCATTTCGCTTTGCGCAGCGAGTTGCAAGGAGGCTTGCCTCAGCTGGTGATCTGCGATGGTCGGGCTGACCACGCCCTGCGGGCTGAGCTCAAGGCAGGAGGACTGGATCTGGCTCGCGGTGCCGTGTTGCTCGAGGGGGAGCAGGCCTGGCACGGGGCGGAGGCGATTGCCGAATTATGTGGTCGGCTGCAAGCCAGTGACCCGCTGTTGGCACTCCTCCATCAACTGTTCGCCGCCCCGCCCCGGGCCCGGCGTCTTTATCCAGTGCTGCTTTGGGCCCGTCGCACGGCCTTGCAATGGAAAGGCCTGCCGGAGGATCCCGATCAAGCGGGTCTCCGGCAGGCCTGATGGATCTTGATTGCAGCTGCAATCAGGCAACAGCAGCAGCAGCGCGATCGAAGTAGGTGCCGATCTCGCTCATCAGAGCGGAGCAGTCGCCGGGGGTGATGCCGTTGCGATCGTTGGCGATCGAGATGGCGGCGTCCTTCATCTTGCGG
>JBIIDQ010000075.1:0-7497 GCA_044238295.1 Vulcanococcus sp. | reverse complement strand
AAGGGGGCCTGCAGCAGGGAACCCTCCAGGCCGCCCTGTTCGGCCTGGTGCTCAGCAGCACCGGCCTCCTGCTCACTCGACAACTGCCGCAGCTCAGCCGTGTCTTGCCAGCCCGCAGCCTGCAGCTAGGAGCGGTGGTGGGCAACACCGCTTACTTCGGGCTGCCCGTGGCCATCGCGCTACTCCCCGCCGCGGCGCTCAGTTTCAGCATCACCTACGACCTGGTGGGAACCCTGGTGACCTGGAGCATCGGCCCCCTTCTGCTCAACGGCCAAAGGACCCGGCCGGAGAGCTGGATGCGGCAGCTGCTGACGACACCGGTCTGTCAAGCCGTTGTGATTGCGGCGCCACTGCTGATCACGCCATGGAGCTCAACCATCGCGGCGCTGCTCTGGTGGCCCGCCCGCGTGGTGCTCTGGCTGATGCTGTTGCTGGTGGGCATGCGATTGGGCCTCCTCCTGAGCAACAACCGTGAACCGGTTGGGGTCCTGACGACCCAGCAGTTGATGCCAGCCCTCGTGATCAAGCTGTTGCTGCTCCCCGGCCTGGCTTTAGTCACCGGAAGCGTTCTGAACTGGCCGGCGGTGCTGCGGGATGCCCTCGTTCTGCAGGCCGGAGCACCCACGGCAATGTCTGTGCTGCTGCTGGCGGAGGCCAGCCAGCAAAAAGGCCGGGAATCGATCCCGGCCGCACAGTTGGTGCTGTGGAGCACCTTGCTGGCACTCGTCAGCGTGCCCCTTTGGTGGTGGGTACTGAATCAGCCCCTGCTTCAGGCCGCCGTTCAGCCCACTGTGGCCATGTGACGCATCAGATCGATGCACTTGCAGCTGTAACCCCACTCGTTGTCGTACCAAGACACGAGTTTCATAAAGGTGTCGGTGAGGGCGATACCGGCGCCGGCGTCGAACACGGAGGTGCAGCTTTCGCCGAGGAAGTCGTTGGAGACCACGTCGTCTTCGGTGTAGCCCAGGATTCCGGCGAGCTCCCCTTCAGAGGCCGCCTTCATCGCAGCCTTCACCTGCTCATAAGTGGCGGGTTTTGCCAGGTTCACGGTGAGGTCAACCACCGACACATCCGGGGTGGGCACCCGGAAGGCCATGCCGGTGAGCTTGCCATTGAGCTCAGGGATCACCCGGCCCACAGCTTTGGCGGCACCGGTGGAGCTGGGAATGATGTTTTGGCCAGCGCCGCGGCCGCCGCGCCAATCCTTCACCGAGGGGCCATCCACGGTTTTCTGGGTGGCGGTGGTGGCGTGCACGGTGGTCATCAGACCGTTCACGATGCCGAAGTTGTCATGCAGCACCTTGGCCATCGGAGCGAGGCAGTTGGTGGTGCAGCTGGCGTTGGACACGATCGGCTGACCGGCGTAGCTCTTGTGGTTCACGCCCATCACAAAGATGGGGGTGTCGTCCTTGGAGGGGGCGCTCATCACCACCCGCTTGGCACCGGCGTTGATGTGGGCGCGAGCGGTCTCGTCGCTGAGGAAGAAACCAGTGCTCTCCAGCACGTAATCAGCGCCAACAGCACCCCAGTTGAGTTTGTTGGGATCCCGCTCGGCGGTGATGCGGATCGTCTTGCCGTTCACCACCAGCTGACCGTTCTCCACCCGCACATCGCCCTGAAAGCGGCCATGGGTGGAGTCGTAGCGGAGCATGTAGGAGAGGTACTCCACATCGATCAGGTCGTTAATCCCAACGACCTCCACATCCGGCAGGCTGACGGCACGACGGAAGGCGAGGCGACCGATGCGGCCGAAGCCGTTAATGCCGACGCGGATGCCCATCAGTGAACTCCCTGACTGAACGCAAACAACAGCGCTCACCATACGGGGGGGCCTCAGACGGGCAATGCACCATCGCGGTCGGAACGGAAGCGCAGCTCCAAACCAGGCAAGCGCGATGCCGCCAAGTCCAGTAACTGATGAAAAACAGCCAGGGTCTTGGGCGCCCCCTGACCCATGGGCTCACGGCTCATCAGCACCAGCTCGAGCACAGGCCCCTCGGCCTTGGCCTGCACATCAGCAAAGAGCTGCATCCGCAGCTGTTCATGGCCACCTCGCAGCAGCGCGCTGAAATGAGCCGGGGTGCGGTGATCAACTTCGGCATGCATGGCCTCCAGCACTGGCTGCAGACCATCGATCAAGGCCGCTGGCGCTGTGGTTGCCTTGGGCTTAAACACCGTGAGAAAGCGGGCCATGGCTCTTAACCCTCTTTTTGGCCAGCTTCGAACTGATCACTGAGCAGCCGGCGCTGGTACTCGGCCGCCAGTGCATTGAGATGCGCTTCGGCAGCCTCCACCATCTCCTCATCAATCTGGTCGAAGGCGCGCCCCTCTGGCACGGCCATGCCCAGCACCAAAGCCAGGGCATCGAACAAACGCACCTGATCGTTCTGCCAGGCCTGGTAGTCGCCGGCCAGATCCGCGAGATCCTGCTCTTCGAGCTCCCCGCGCTCCACATCGGTGCGGAGGTTCTGGATCTGCCCCAGCCGCGCTGACGTGACCAGAGCATGGGCTGCCGCGAGTGCCGCCAGGGCATCGCAGGCCTCGCGCTTGAGCACGGTGAGATCGCGGCTGCGCACCGCCTTTTCAATGGAGAGGGGGGGACGCACGCCGGGCAGCTGGGTCATCGCTGCAGGCTGCCGCGGCTCAGGCGGCAGGTTGATGCGAGCCGGCGCTGGGGGTAATGGCTGAGGCGGTTTAAGCGCAGCACCCCAGCGCATGAGGGTGTCGGCCAGCCGCGTGCGCCATCTCCGCCTGAACATCACCTGCTCACGCCACTGCACTCAATCTGACGCCAAACGGGCCCCGCAGACGGAGGGAAAGCCGAAGAATCAGCTGCTGCCCACCGAGCCCAAGGCCTGCAGCAACGACACCAGGCCAAAGACCAAGAACAGCCCACCACTGAGGCGATACAGGAGCCGTTCATCCACGCGGCCACCAATCCACTTGCCGGCACCCACCGCCAACCAGGTGACGAGGGCATGGCCGGCAAGGCTGCCCGCTAGCAATCCCGCGAAGCTGAACACCTCAGCTGGCGCCGTGGCAAGCACGATCGTGGCGAACTGGGTGCGATCCCCCAGCTCCGCCACGAACACCAGCGCGAACGACTCCCAGATCACGGCCCAGGTGCCAGCCTCACCCTGCCTGCTTTCTGCAGCATTCACCGTCTCCTCGGCCTCATCTGCTTCCTGCTGAGCCGCAGCTGCACCCAAGCCCTGGGCGTCGATCAGCAGCTTGATGCCGAATCCGAGAAACAGCAGCGCCGCCAGCCAAGGAACCAGGGTTTGAGGCAGCAACTCCCGCAGGCCGTAGCCCACGCCCAGCGAGAGCAAGGTGACCGCCGCCAGGGCCGCAAAAGCCCCAACAAACACCAGTCGGGCGCTGTGGCGCACCGCCAGGATCAAGGCCATAAAAAAGGTCTTGTCGCCGAGCTCCGCCAGGGTGATGGCTGTGAGGCTTGAGCCAAAGGCCGCCAGGCCCGGATCCGATGGAAGAGGAGAGGGCATGCCTAATCGCGAGGACAGCCAAGCTGCGGCGCCCATCACTTCTACAGTGGACCCTTGGCAGATGGGCTGAGCGTGGTCACCACCATTCAGCAACACGCAATCGCACCAAGCGTTGTGCTGCGCGGCGACGGTGCCTGGCAGGAGGCCCTGCCCGCGATTGCCCACCTCTGCAAGAAACCCTTTCTTGTGGGGCGCACCGCCGCAACCCGACCAGTGCGCAACCAGCTCTCAGCGGATCTGAGCGCTGGTGGGCTGGTGGTGCAAGGCGGTGAGCTAGCCCACGATTGCTGCGAGCTGGATCTCGAGCGGCTGAGCCAGCAGATCAGAGCCGCTGGTTGCGACGCTGTGCTGGCAGCTGGTGGCGGGAAGGTGCTTGATGCCGGCAAGCTGCTTGCCCATCGCCACGGGCTCCCATGCATCACGGTGCCCACCAGTGCGGCCACCTGCGCTGGCTGGACCGCTCTGGCCAACATCTATTCAGCAGAGGGAGCCTTCGAAGGCGATGTGGCCCTCGATCGCTGCCCCGAGCTGCTGGTGTTCGATCATCAACTCGTGCGACAGGCACCGGCCCACACCCTCGCCAGCGGGATCGCTGACGCCATGGCGAAGTGGTACGAGGCCTCGGTGAGCAGTGGGGCGAGCAGCGATGGCCTGGTGCAGCAGGCGGTGCAGATGGCGCGGGTCCTTCGCGATCAACTGCTACTCGACTCGAGCGAAGCCATGAAAAACCCAGGCAGTGAGGCTTGGGTGCGGGTGGCGGAAGCCTGCGGTCTCACCGCAGGGCTGATTGGGGGGATCGGCGGGGCCCGCTGCCGCACGGTGGCGGCCCATGCCGTGCATAACGGCCTCACCCAGTTGCCAGCCAGCCACGGCCGCCTGCACGGCGAGAAGGTGGGATTTGGGATCCTGGTGCAACTTCGCCTCGAAGAGGTGATCGGCGGCAATCGCCTGGCCGGCCAGGCCCGCAGGCAGTTACTCCCCTTCTTCCAAGACCTTGGCCTACCCGTGAGCCTGGAGGATCTGGATCTGGAGAAAGCGACTCTCAGCGACCTACAGCAGGTGGCGACCTTCGCCTGCCGCCCAGGCTCCGATCTGCACCATCTGCCCTTCCCGGTGTCCCCCAGCGATCTGCTGGCGGCTTTGGTCAGCAGCACCACGACGAGCGAAGCCCTGCTGCCCGCTTCCCAGGGCTGAGTAGGCATGGCGAACACAACCTCTTTAGAGCCGCAGCAGCTGCTGGCGCATGCCGCCGACCACCTGCTCGATCCAGATGGCCGTGCCTTGGCCGCCGCGGTTCAGTGGTGGTCGCTGCCCGGCCTGGAGACAGGCCCCTGGCCGGTGGCGGTGATCGGAGCCGGTCCGCCCGTGCTGGCGCTGCATGGCTTCGACAGTTCCCATCTGGAATACCGGCGGCTCGCACCGCTGTTGGCCAACAACCATCAGCTGTTCATCCCCGATCTGTTCGGATTCGGGTTCTGCCCGCGGCCCATGGAGGCCAACTACGGACCTGAAGCCGTGCTCGATCATCTGGAGGTCGTGCTCGCAGAGGTGTTGCAACGCAGCGGCGCGGCGCAGGTGGGCTTGATCGGTGCCTCCATGGGCGGATCAGTGGCCGTGGAGCTAGCCCGGCGCTGCCCGGAGCAGATCGAGCGGTTGCTGTTGCTCGCGCCGGCGGGCCTCACGGGCAAACCGATGCCCGTACCAGCCCCACTCAATCAACTGGGCGCCCGCTTCCTTGGAATCCCGGCAATCCGCCGCGGCCTGTGTCGCTCAGCCTTTGCCATGCCTGATCGTGATGTCGGGCCTGCTGAGCTGGAAATCGCATCACTGCACCTGAGTTGCCCGAACTGGGCCGGGGCCTTGGCAGCCTTTGCCGGCAGCGGTGGCTTCGCCGGCTGCGGCGAGCCATTACCCCCTCAGCCACTGGAGGTGTTGTGGGGCAAGAACGATCGCATCCTGCGACCACCGCAGAAACGCGCCGCCCAAACTCTGTTAGGAGAGCGCTTGATCGAGCTGGAGTATTGCGGGCATCTGCCCCACATCGACCAGCCCACCACCGTGGCTCGCATTTGGCATGGCTGACGACGCCGATTCGCAACGATCCAGCCCCGTGCTCCAGCTGCTGGCCAGCGGCCTGCAGTTCTGGATCCGGCAGCAATGCGAAGCGGTGGAGAGCCTGGAGCTGCAACTGCATGGCTCCAGCCTTGGCCTGCTGCGGGGCCGCTTGGACGGTGTGAGCCTGGTGGCGCGGCGGGTGGTGTTCAGCTCCTTGGAGATCGAGATGGTGGAGCTGCGCAGCGATGCGATCCAAGTGCAGGTGGGCAACCTGCTGCGTGGACGGGCCGTGCAACTCGATCATCCGTTTCAGATCGAGGGATATGTGGCGTTTTCGGGGCCGGGATTGAGCCGCTCCTTCTGCACGCCCCAGTGGAGACCTCTTGGCGATCAACTCGTGGATGCCCTGCTGGGCCTCACCCCCCTTCAAAAACTGAGCATCGAACGGGATCGCCTCGTGCTCCAGGCCCAAGACCGGCCCTGCGAGACCACTCCCCGCGCAGTGGATGGTGGCCTTGAGCTATGCGGTAACAACGATGGCCCTTGTGTCGCCCTGCCCGCTGATCCCAACATCACCATCCGTGACGCCAACCTCGAGGGCGGGCTGCTGCAGCTCCACGGCACTGCCCGTGTATCGCCCTAGCGGATCAGGGGCAAGAGCAGGGTCACCACGGTGAAAAACACCGCCGGTGTGAACAGATAGCTATCGATGCGATCCAGGATCCCGCCGTGGCCCGGCAACAGATCACCGGAATCTTTCACGCCCGCATCACGCTTCATCATCGATTCAGTGAGATCGCCCACCAGGGCAAACAGCGCCACCACCACACCCAACAGAGCTCCGACGGCCCAGCCCCAGTTCCAGCCCAGCAGCTCCGCAAACAAGGCACCAAGCAGCGCAGCGCAGACCACGCCACCCAGAGCCCCTTCCATGGTTTTGCCCGGGGAGATCGGTGAGAGAGGGCGTCGGCCAAAGCGGCGACCAATCACATACGAGCCGATGTCGGTGGCCACGATCAAGAAGCAGGCCATCAACATCAGCACCATGCCCGAGTTGAGATGGGGCCAGTACTCACTCCACGCACTCAGCCGTGGCGCCAGCGCCGGGTCGGTGAGATCGCGCAGACGGATCCAATAGCTCGGCAGAAAGCCCAGATAAAAGAGCGCAAAGATCGAGGCCGCAATGTCAGCAATGCTGCCGGTGAGCGGCTGCAGCAGCAGCCATCCGCAGATTGCGGCGCCCGAGAGGGGCAGCACAGCGGCAGCAAGATCGGTGGCAAAACCCACGGCTTGGGCATCGCTGCCATGGGCCCACTGGGTGGTGATCAACAGCAACTGGACCAGCACCAGCGTGGTTTTACTGGCAGGGCGAATGCCTTTGAAGCGAGCTAGCCGGAAATACTCCAGTAAGCCCAAGTGCACCATCACCCCCAGGGCGAGGGTGAACCACCAGCCACCGAGCACCACCACCACAAACCCGAAAGCGCCCACGGCATACCCGCTCAGCAAGCGCTGCGGAGATGTTCGGGTGCGTGGAGAAGGGATCAAGGGCGTTCGGCAGCAATCAGGAACAACGGCTCTGCCGCGGCCAGCCTGGCCTGGCTGCCGCGGCGCTGCATGCGATGCACCGTGGCCTGCACCACCTGCAGATCCCTCGCTTCCAGGCGGCTGAGGGTATCGGTGGCATCCACCAGCCCCTCCAGGCTTGCGGTGCTGATCACTAAACGACCAGCAGGGACCAAGGCATCCCAAACCAGATCAAGCACCTCACGCAGCGGCCGGCCCACCTCCAGAAGCACGCGATCAGGTCGCGGCGGTAATTGCGCCAGTCCTTCCGGGGCATCGCCGGCATGAATGTGCAAATTGCCGATGCCGAAGCGCTGGCGGTTCCGCCGCAGCAACTCGACAGCCTCTGGATCACGTTCAAGGGTGTGAA
>JBIIDQ010000074.1:0-7514 GCA_044238295.1 Vulcanococcus sp. | reverse complement strand
CCGCAGCGTGCCGCAGACCTTTATCAACGGCCAGCACGTGGGCGGTTGCGATGACCTGCATGCCCTCGAGCGCAGCGGTCAGCTCGATGCGCTGCTCGGAGCCTGACCTTGGTGGTGCTTGAGGCCGGGCGCGAGGCCCAGCTGTTTGTGATCGATCCGATCGCCCAGCTTCGCCCCACCAAAGATTCCAGCGTTGCCCTGATGCAGGCCGCTCAGCGGGCCGGCCAGCAGGTTTGGGTGTGTACGCCGGCTCAACTGGCGGTGCGCGGCAGCGATCTGGCCCATGAACCGATGGTGCTGGCTCAGCCAATCCGTTTGGCGGAGATCAGACCGACCGCCACTGGCTGGGATCTTCCGGAACCTTGGTTTGAGGCTGAGGCACCGCGTTGGTTGCCACTGGCCGCCTTCCCGCGGGTGTGGATGCGCAAAGACCCCCCAGTGGATGAGCCTTACCTCTATTCCACCCATCTGCTCGAGCTGGCGGAACGGCAGGGTGTGCGCGTGCTCAATCGCCCGGCCTCGCTGAGGGCCTGGAACGAGAAGCTCGGTGCCCTGCGCTGGAGCCATTTGATGGCCCCCAGCCTGGTGAGCAGCAACGCTGAGCAGCTGGCCGCCTTCGCCGCCGACCACGGCGAGGTGGTCCTCAAGCCTCTGGGCGGCAGGGCAGGGCAGGGAGTCGTTCGCAGCCACGCTGATGCACCTGGCCTGAAGGCATTGCTGGAGCTAGTGACCAATCAGCAGACTTTGCCGGTGATGGTGCAGGCGTTCCTTCCGGCAGTGACGGCCGGTGATAAGCGCATCTTGCTGGTGAACGGTGAGCCCCTCGGTGCTGTGAACCGCAAACCGGCCCCGGGGGAATTCCGCAGCAATCTGGCGGTGGGTGGGGAGCCGGAGGCCACCGAGCTCACCGACCAGGAACGGCGCATCTGCGCGGAGCTGGCACCTGCTCTCCAGGCGGAGGGGTTGTTCTTTGTGGGCATCGATGTGATCGATAGCCGGCTCAGCGAGATCAACGTCACCAGCCCCACGGGTGTGCGGGAAGTGGAGCGGCTGGGCGGTATCGCTCTCGCCGATCAAACGATGGAGCGTTTGCTGGCGATCTGAGCGGCGCTGCGATCGATCCCGGGCAAATCCAGCTGCTGCTGCAGTACCCCCAGCTTCAGGGCGACCTCGGCTAGTTCTCGATCCACGGCTGATCCCCGCACCAAGCCAGCGCCGGCCGTGAGCTCCAGGTTTTGACCCTGCAAGTTGCCACTACGGATTGCCACACGCAGTTCCGTGTCCCCTTCGCTGTCGATCCAACCGATCGGCGCTGCGTAGTAACCGCGCTCGAAGGGTTCCAGGCTGCGCAAGGCGGCCATCGCTTCCCGGCGGGGGAGGCCTGCCACCGCCGGGGTGGGGTGCAGGGCTGCAGCTAGAGCCAGGGGCTGTTGTTCGCCTAGGGGCGCTGTGATGGGGGTGTGCAGGTGCACCAGTTGGCCATGGCGCGCCAGCCGTGGGTGGCGCGGTCGCCGTGCCCTCAGCCCTGCCTGCTCCAGCACCTCGGTGATCGCTTCTACCACCAGTTCATGCTCCCGGCGGTCCTTGTCGGAGTGCAGCAGCTGCTCGGCTTGGGGGCCCACAGGCGCCGTGCCGGCCAGGGCATCGCTGCGCAGTTGGCCCTGGCGCACCGTGAGCAATCGCTCAGGGGATGCGCCCAGTAGCGCTGGGCCATCGCCCTGTTGCCAGAGGAATCGGCAGCTTCCTGGTTGGCGCTGACGCAACTGGGCTAACAGCAGCAGGGGATCGAGCGGTTGGGCCAGTCGCAGCTGTTGGCGCACAGCCAACACCAGCTTGCGCAATTCCCCTGCCTCGACCAGTTCCAGCCCCCGTTGCACAACGGAGCGATAGCCCACCTCCCAGGCGGGGCTGTCGAGGATCGCTGGGCCATGGGCATCGCCCTGCTCAGCCGATGGATCGGCCGGCAGTTGGCTGAGGCGCTGGGCTTGCTCCCAGAGTTCTTCTGCCAGGGCGCGGGCACTCACCTCGCCTCCGAGGGTGCGCTGCAACCGCAACCAGCAGTGACGGCCCTGGCGGCTCAGCTGCCAACGGGGCAGCACGGCCTGCACCCCAGGCACGCCATCGCCTTCCTGGAGAGGACTGTCGAAGAACGAGAAGGCCAGAAGCACCCTCGGGCGGGCCAACGGCGGGCAGCTTTGTGGCGCGGCCAGACGCCCCAGGCTCACGGCGCTGAAGCGCTGGGCCAGTTCAAACCGGCGAGGACCGCTCAGTTCCAGGCTGTTGCAGCGGCCACTGGCGGCCAGGCACAGACCCGGAGCGCTGTCCCAGAGGAAACGGAAGCGTTCGCCCTGCTCCAGCTGGCTGAGCAGCGCCATTGGATCGCGGCCGGCCAGGGGGAGCGCCAGGCTGAGCACGCCCTCTCCATCCAGCTGGCGCGCGCCTTCGGCCGCTGCTGCCAGCAGATCGCTGAAGCTAGTTGTGACGCTGGATGGAGCCTGCACCCGGAGCGGGCTGAAGCGGCTGCTCAAATGTATGGGCCTTCCAGCGCCGCCAGTTGACCCTGCCCGCGTCCGAGCCTCAGGTCGTCGCAAGCCTTCATGCCGATCCGGCTCAGCGGCGCCGCCTTTGGAAGGCCGCAATCAAATGGCCGATGTATTCGGTGGCCGTGATGCCGGTGCTTCTCGCCGCTGGCTGGCGGGCTGGCCAGGGGCTGGTGGTGCGGCTGGATCAGCTGCTGCTGTTTCTTGTGGCAGCAGTGCTGCTGTTGGCCTGGGAAAACCTGGCCAACGATGTGTTCGACGCTGAAACCGGCGTCGACTCCCACGGCAAGCCCCACTCGGTGGTGAACCTCACGGGTCGGCGCGACCGGGTGTCGCTCCTGGCTAACGCGGCCCTAGCGCTCGGATTGTTGCTGATGGCCCTAGTGGCCCTGCGCAGCAACGGAGCAGTTCTGGCCTTGGTGCTCGCTTGCTGCGGAATCGGCTACGCCTACCAGGGGCCACCGCTGCGGCTGGGCTACCGCGGGCTGGGTGAACCGCTTTGCTGGATCGCCTTCGGGCCTTTGGCCACTGCTGCTGGCCTGATGGCGCTTGCCCCTGTTGGGGCGGCGGAGGTTCCCTGGGGGACCGCATTGGAGCTGGGCAGCGGTCCAGCCCTGGCCACCACGCTGGTGCTCTTTTGTTCGCACTTCCATCAGGTGGAGGACGATGCGGCCCACGGCAAGCGTTCGCCGGTGGTGCGACTGGGCACCGGGCGGGCTGCTGCCTTGATTCCTTGGTTTGTGGCCCTCGCTCTGGCCCTGCAGTGGTTGCCGGTGCTGCTTGGGCACTGGCCGCTGATGGCGCTTCTGGGCGTGATTGGCCTCCCGCCAGCTCAAGCGCTGATTCGGTTGCTGCGTCAACATCACCGCGAGCCGGCGCGGATTGTGGGCAGCAAATTCCTGGCGCTGCGTTTTCAAGCCCTGAATGGCCTGGGATTGGCGATTGGCCTTGCTGTGGGGGGCTGGCTGGGATGAAGACTCAGGGGCCGTTGCAGCTGCGCTGGCGGCCCTATCGCTTTGATTTGCCGCGCAGTTTGATCACCAGTCGTGGCGATCTGGTTCAGCGTCGCGGCTGGCTGCTACGGCTGATGACTCCGGACGGGTGCTGTGGCTGGGGTGAGGCCGCTGTGCCTCTGTTTGCAGCGTTAGACGTGGATCTAGCGGAGGCAGTGGCCGCTGTGCCGGCCTTGGTGGAGCGCGGAGTGCTGGAGCGGCTGCTGCCGCTGTTGCCCCCTGCGCTTGCCTGCAGTTTGGGGATGGCCCTGGCGGAGCTTGATGGTCTGGGATCGCAGGAGCAGGGAGGCTGGCGCTCGGCCCCAGCCTCTGCTTGGCTGCTGCCTGCTGGCGAGGCCGCTGTGCCTGCCTTGGGGCAGGTTCTGAGCCGGGCCCCTAGCCATCCTGCCCAGCCGCTCACGCTGAAATGGAAGGTGGCCGCTGTGGGAGATGCCCAAGAGCGCAGCGTGCTGGAGGTGCTGTTGCAGCGTTTGCCCCCGGCAGCACGGCTGCGCCTTGATGCCAATGGCGGCTGGGATCGGCCCACCGCAGCTCAGTGGGCCGATCGGCTGAAGGGCGAACCTCGATTCGAATGGCTGGAGCAGCCGCTGGCTCCCCACGATCTTCAAGGCTTGGAGGCGCTGGCTGCCATGGTTCCGGTGGCCCTCGATGAATCTCTGCCGCACCTATCGGGGCAGCAATGCTCGGCCTGGTCGGGTTGGCTGGTGCGTCGCCCGCTTCAGGAGGGTGATCCAAGGCCTTTGCTGAGCCAGCTAGAAGCCGGCATACCGCGACAGATGCTCAGCACTGCCTTTGAAACGGGAATTGGCCGCCGCTTCCTCGAGCATCTCGCCGCCTTGCAGGCCAATGGCCCGACGCCAGCGGCGCCGGGTCTGGCTCCGGGTTGGAGCCCCATGGGGGATTTGTTCGCTGCTGAGCCCCAGCGGGTATGGGAGGCCGCGGCGTGAGCAGACCGCAGCTTTTGGTGGCGCAGTCCGATCGTGGTGCCCTTGCGGCCGAGGTGCAGCGGGCCTGGAGCCAGCAGCGAACCGTGGCGATTGCAGCGCCCGAGGAGGCTGCACTCCTGGAGCAGGCCCTGCCGCAGCACAGTGATCCCGCCTGGGGTGCGGCCGTGGTGCTCGGTACCGGCGGTAGCAGCGGTGCGCGCCGTTGGTGCTTGCAGCCGCTCACGCATTTGCAGCTAGCGGCGGAGGCCACTGGCACCTGGTTGCGCGACCTGGGATTGGATCCAGCACGCCTTGAGCTGTTCAACCCGTTGCCGTTGCAGCATGTAAGTGGGCTGATGCCCCTGGTGCGGGCTCACCGTTGGGGCGCTGCACTGCGTTGGTTGGAGCCGGAGTGGATGCGTGACCCTGCGCGGCTTCCCAAGCCTGCGGTAACGGCCGTGCTCTCGCTGGTGCCCACTCAGTTACAGCGGCTCCTGGAGGATCCGCTGGGTCAGCGGTGGTTGGCAGAGTTCGAGCTGATCTGGGTGGGGGGTGCTGCGTTGCCGGAGGCGACGGCGCAGCAATGCCGCCAGCTGGGTCTGAGGCTGTCTCCCTGCTACGGCAGCACTGAAACCGCCGCGATGCTGGCGGCGCTCCCGCCGCAACAGTTTTTGGATGGTGTGCAAGGTTGCGGCCAGCCGTTCCCCCATGCCGAGCTGCGCCTGAGTCCGGAGACTGGTGCTCTGCAGGTCAAGGCGGCCAGCCTGGCGGAGGGATGCCTGGTGGATGGTCAGCTTCAGCCCTTGGCTTTGAGTGAGGGTTGGTGGACCAGCAGCGATCGGGCCCTGCTGGCTCCAGAGGGGTTGCTGCTCCAAGGCCGTCTCGACGGCGCCATCAGCAGTGGTGGTGAAACCGTTTTCCCAGAGCAGGTCGAGCTGCGCTTGCTCCAGCTCAGCCGCACTGCGGGCTTGCCCTTGGCGGAGCTGCTGCTGCTGCCTGAGCCGGATCCCCTATGGGGCGAGATTTTGGTGGCGTTGCTCAAGCCCGCCGAGGCGAGCCTGGCTGAGGCTGATCAGCTGCTCCAACTTGTGGAGCGCCTGGCTCAAGGCCTTCCGCCGAGCCAGCGGCCTCGGCGCTGGTTGCTCTGCCCTGAGCTAGAGCGCACCACCCTGGGCAAATGGCAGCGCTCGCGCTGGCGAAACTGGCTCAAAGGGGTTGAATGCCGCCCTTTAGGGAGGAAGCCTCAAGCCAACGGTTGATGGCCGCTGGCAGCTCCCGGCGCTGACGCTGGCTGCTGCTGATGGCTAGGTGGCGCGTTAGCGCTGTGGCGACAGGGTTGCCGTTGCTGCTGAAGCGGTAGGTGAGCTCGAAGCAGCCCGGATCGAGGCGGTGCGGTTCCAGGGCAATGGCCAGGGGATCACCGCAGACGAGAGGCCGGAGAAAGTCGGCGCTGCAGTGCACGATTGGAAGTGCGATCTCAGGGGTACATCCCGGCACTGGAAAGATCTCTGGTGCTGCGATGCCGAAGCGCTCGAGGCTCTCTTCATAGGCCTCATGGCACCAGCGCAGCAGCTGCTGGAAATGCATGACGCCCGCAGCATCGGTATCGCCGAAACGCACCGTGCGGCAGAGCAGCAGCCAGTCGTCGGGCCCCATGGGGCAGATCAGCGATCCAGGCTGTTCATCGGTCAACAGAGCCCATGATCACGTCGATCGAGCCGAGGATGGCCATGATGTCGGCCACCTTGGCCCCCTTGAGGATGTGGGGCAGGATCTGCAGATTGTTGAAGTCGGCAGCGCGGATCTTGAAGCGCCAAGGGGTGACATCGTCGTTGCCCTGGATGAAGACGCCGATCTCACCTTTGCCTGATTCCAAGCGGGTGTAGAGCTCACCGCTGGGGATCTTGAAGGTGGGAGCTACCTTCTTGGCCACGATTTGATAGTCGAAGCCGGCAAATTCGCTGCCCTTGCCTTCGGCCATGCGGCGGGCTTCGAGGTGTTCGGTGGGGCCGCCGGGGATCATCTGACAGGCCTGCCGCAGGATTTTGAGGGATTCGCGCATCTCTTGGATGCGTACCCGATAGCGGGCATAGCAATCGCCTTCCTTCTCCCAGGCCACATCCCAGTCGAAGTCGTCGTAGCACTCGTAGTGATCCACCTTGCGCAGATCCCAGGGCACACCTGACGCGCGCAGCATCGGGCCTGAGAGGCTCCAGTTGATCGCCATCTCGCGGCTGATCACGCCGAGGCCCTCAATCCGCTTGCGGAAGATCGGGTTGTTGGTGATCAGCTTCTCGTATTCATCGATCTTGGGGCCGAACCAATCGCAGAAGTCGAGGCACTTCTCTAGCCAGCCATAGGGCAGATCTGCTGCCACACCGCCGATGCGGAAGTAGTTGTTGTTGATCAGACGCTGACCAGTGGCCGCTTCCCACAGGTCGTAGATCATCTCCCGCTCGCGGAAGATGTAGAAGAACGGCGTCTGGGCGCCCACGTCTGCCAAGAAAGGGCCAAGCCAAAGCAGGTGGTTGGCGATGCGGTTGAGCTCCAGCATCAGCACGCGGATGTAGCTCGCGCGCTTCGGCACCGGCACATCGGCCAGGCGCTCGGGTGCGTTCACCACGATCGCCTCATAAAACATGCCGGCCGCATAGTCCATGCGGCTCACGTAGGGCACGAACATCACGTTCGTGCGGTTCTCGGCGATCTTCTCCATGCCGCGGTGGAGATAGCCGATCACCGGCTCGCAATCCACCACGTCCTCGCCGTCGAGGGTCACCACCAGCCGCAGCACCCCGTGCATAGAGGGGTGGTGGGGGCCGAAATTGACCACCATCGGCTCCGTGCGCGTCTCCAGCTGCGTCATGGGGCCGAGGCCAGGGGCAAGGTGACGCGATCTTAGGAACGGCGTGCCCGAACTTCGGTCATCAGGTGGGCACGATGCGGATCTGCCGCCGCTGCCGCCGGTACGGTGAGGTTGTCGGGACAGCTGGCCTTCAACGGCCTGAGTGGGGGTGACGAAGCCGGACCGCAGG
>JBIIDQ010000073.1:0-7565 GCA_044238295.1 Vulcanococcus sp. | reverse complement strand
CTCGGTGTGCTGCCAGGGAGCTGTTGAGGCCACAACGGCGAAGGCCTGGCGTAGTGCCTCCACATCCACACCACCGAGCTCACCGATGCGTAGCTCTAGTCGATGAATGTGCTGGGCCCCCTGCTGCGCCGCTGCAGCGCTGGCGAGCGCACATAGCTCCTGGATTAGAGCCAGCTCATGCATGGCTCGCCCCCCAGGCCAGCACCAGCGGTAGGGCGGCGCGGCTCGTTTCGGTCGCCGTACGAGATAGCCCCTCACCGATTTCCCATACCTGGCCGGGGATCAGCAATTCCCAGGCTGGCGGGCAGTTGCCGTAGAGCGCTGCAGTGATGGCCAGCAGCCGGGTGGGGCTGAGCCCATGGCTGAGGGGTTCCGCTCCCGCCTCTGCCACCGCCTCCGCCGCAATGGGGCTGAGGCGCGGGGCTTTGCTGTCATCGGCGCTATCAGCGGCGCTGGCATCAACAAACAGCACGGCCTTAGCGGCGCCTACTGCGGCTGCCAGTTCCGGGGTGAGTTGCTGGCAGGCCAGCACCTGCATGGGAGTGCGTTGGGCCTGCAGTTGCTCCGCCAGCCACACGCCAGCGCCATCGTCGCTGCGCAAACGGTTGCCGAAGCCGATCACCAGGGGGGAGGGCATGGTCATCACTAGCCGCGCCGCCGCTCCTCAAGCAGCTCTCCCTCGGCGCTCAACAGTTGCACCTGCAGCGGCATCGCACCGGCTGCATGGGTGCTGCAGGAGAGGCAGGGATCAAAGCAGCGGATACCCGCTTCCACCCGGTTCAGCAGCGCTTCGCTGAGGTTGTTGCCATCGAGATAGTGCCTGGCGATCTGGGTGATCGTGCGGTTCATGGCGCTGTTGTTCTGGCCGGTGGCGATGATCAGATTCACGCGCTCGATCAGGCCGTTCGTATCCACGCGGTAGTGGTGCAGCAAGGTGCCGCGCGGTGCTTCACTCACGCCGACGGCCTCATGGCAGTTCACCCCCGCGCGGGCGCGCACGTGGGTTGCCGTGATCTCGGGATCGTCGAGCAGCTGTTCCATCTGCTCCAGGCAGGCCACGATCTCGATCAAACGGGCCAGGTGATACAGAAAGGAGGCGGTCACCACCCGTCCGCCCCGCTGCCGCAGCTCCAATAGCTCCCGATCGGCACGTTCTGTGCCGATGCGCTCGCAGAGGTTCAGCCGGGCTAGCGGCCCGACCCGGTAGCTGCCGGCTTCTGGGCCCAGCTGTTTGATGTAAGGGAACTTCAGGTAGCTCCAGGGCTGTACCGCCTCGGCCAGAAAGGAGGCGTAGTCGTCTTCCTTGAGGCCATCGGCCACCAGGGAGCCGTCGCTGGCCATCACGCGGATGCCGCCGCAGTGGCGCCCAGCCGAATGCTCCCAGTGGCCCTCGCCACTCACCAGACCCATGAACAGCGAGGGGAACTGCCCAAAGATCTTCAGCTCGTCGTGGAGCTCGCCATCGAGCAGTTGTTTGAACAGGGCGAGCCCCTGTTCGGCGATGGCGAAGGCCTCCGGTAGCCCGGCACGGATCTGATCGCGTGTGTCTGCGCTCATGGGGCTACGAACGCCACCGGGTACGGCCCAGGCGGCGTGGATTTTGCGGCCTCCGAGCGCTTCAATCACCCCCTGGCCGAACTGACGGAGTCGGATCCCACCGCGGGCCAGCTCGGGGTTGGCGGCGATCAGCCCGAAAATGTTGCGCTGCTTGGGGTCGCTGTCCCAGCCCAGCAGGAAATCAGGGCTGCTCAGATGGAAGAACGACAGCGCATGCGACTGGGTGATCTGGGCCAGGTTCATCAGTCGCCGCAACTTCTCAGCGGCTGGCGGGATCGAGACCGCCAGGAGCTTGTCGCCAGTGGCCGCAGCAGCCAGCAGATGGCTGACCGGACAGATGCCGCAGATCCGGGCGGTAATAGCTGCCATTTCCGTGAATGGCCTGCCCTCGCAGAACTTCTCGAACCCCCGGTATTCCGTCACATGGAAGCGGGCGGTTTCCACCGCGCCCTGCGCGTCCAGATGGATCGAGATCTTGGCGTGACCCTCGATGCGGGTGACCGGATCGATCGTGATCCGCCGGGTGGGGGTGGGATCGGGGCCTGGTGGAGCGGGCATGGTGACGGCCTCAACCGAAGCGGATCTGATCGCTGCCGCTGAGCTGCGGTTCCTCACCACGCAGCAACGGCTCCAGCGCTGCACGGATCCGTTGCGCTGACGGCGGGCAGCCGGGGAGATACACCTCCACTGGCACCAATTCATGCACTGGAAGTACGCGCTCCAGGAGCTCCGGCACGATGCCGGGCGCATGGGGCAGCTGGCCGCTGTCGTCCGCCAGTTCCAGGTACCCCCGCCGCAGCACCGGATCACTGCCCCGCAACATGTTGCGCATGCCAGGGATGTTCGCGGTGATGGCGCAATCGCCGAAGCTCACCAGGGTGCGGGTGTTGGCCCGCACCTGATGCAGCAGCGCCAGGTTGTCGGTGTTGGCTACGCCCCCCTCCACCAGCGCGATGTCCACATCACGGGGGTAAATCTTTTGATCGGATGCCACTGGGCTGTAGACGATTTCGGCCAGCTGGGCGAGCTCGAGCAGCCACTCGTCGAGATCGAGAAACGACATATGGCAGCCGGAGCAGCCCGCCAGCCATACGGTGGCTAGCCGCACTTTGCGAGGAGCCGTGCTGCTCATGGTGTCCACTGCTCATGGCTGCGTGCCTGCATCAGTGTCTGGAGCCGTTCGGGATGGCCCTGTTTCTCTTCGCTGGTGTCGGCCTTATGGAAGAGCGCACCCGTGGGGCAGACCTCCACGCACTTGCCGCAGTGGGTGCAGGCCTGCACTTCGCCCCAGGGTTCCCCCAGGCCGCTGATGATCTGGCAGTGCTCGCCCCGCCAGCCCACATCCCACACGTGGGCTCCCTCCACCTCATCGCAGACCCGCACGCAGCGGGTGCAGAGGATGCAGCGGTTGTGGTCGAGCCCGAACTGGGCATGGGAGAGATCAACGCTGCGGTTTGGGAAGCGGTAGGGCAGCCGGCTGTGATCCATCCCCACCTCCACCGCCAGGTTTTGAAGTTCGCAGTGGCCGTTGGCCACACAGATGGCACAGACGTGGTTGCCTTCGGTGAACAACAGCTCGATCACCGTGCGGCGGATCTCCCGCAACTGCGGGGTTTCGGTCTGGACGTGCATTCCTTCAGCGGCAGCCGTCACGCAGGCAGCCTGCAGGTGGGCATTGCCCTGGCCTTCCGATCCGCTCACCTCCACAAGGCAGAGCCGGCATGCCGCCACAGCCGAGAGCCCATCCAGCTGGCAGAGGGTTGGGATGTGAAGACTGTGTTGGCGCGCGGCTTCTAGCAGCGTTGTACCCGCAGGCACAGCCACATCGCAGTCGTTGATCCGCAGGGTGACGACGCTCATGGGCCGACCTCCGCGGGTCCGAGCAGGGCCAGATAGTCGTCTCGGAAATGCCGCAGGGTGCTGAGCACTGGTTTGGGAGCGCTCTGGCCCAGCCCGCAGAGGCTGGTGACGGCCACGGTGTGACAGAGAGATTCCAGCTGGCTCAGGTCGGCCAGGCAGCCCCGCCGCTCGAGCAACTTGCGCAGCAGTTGCTCGAGTTGAACGGTGCCGCAGCGGCAAGGGATGCACTTGCCGCAGGATTCCTCGCGGCTGAAGGCGACGAAGAAGGCGGCGATGTCCACCATGTTGGTGGTTTCATCCATCACCACCATTCCGCCCGAGCCCATGATCGTGCCAAGGCTCTTGAGGCTTTCGTAGTCGACGGGAGTGTCGAGGGCACTGGCCGGAACACAGCCGCCTGAGGGGCCACCGGTTTGCACCGCTTTGATCCGATGGCCTGGGGGTGCACCCCCTCCCATCGTGTCCACGATCGTGCGGAGCGTGGTGCCGATGGGCACCTCCAGCACGCCGCTGTGGCGCACATGGCCGGTGAGGGAAAACACCTTGGTGCCGCTGCCGTAGGCCTCCACCCCCAGGCGCAACAAGGCGGGAATATTGCCGAAGGTTTCCACGTTGTTGATCAGGGTGGGCAGGCCGAACACACCCCGCTCAGCGGGGTAGGGAGGGCGCGGCCGCGGAACTCCCCGCTGGCCCTCGATTGAGTGGATTAATGCCGTTTCCTCGCCGCACACATAGGCGCCTGCCCCAACCCGCAGGTCGATGTCAAAGCTGAAACGGCTCCCGGCGATCGCCGCTCCGAGCAAGCCGCGGGCCTTGGCCGCGGCAATCGCCGCATGCAGCCGCTCGATCGCCAGCGGATACTCCGCCCTGACATAGATGAAGCCCTGTTGGGCCCCAACAGCGAACGCCGCGATCCCCATCCCCTCCAGCAGGGTGTGGGGATCCCCTTCCATCAAGGTGCGGTCCATGAAGGCGCCCGGGTCGCCTTCATCGGCGTTGCACACCACCACCTTTGTGTCGCTGGGCATGGCGGCCACCGTGGCCCACTTGAGCCCCGTGGGGTAGCCGGCTCCACCGCGGCCCCGCAGGCCACTGCGGCGCACGATGTCGATCACCGCTTCGGGGCTGTTCTGCTCCAGCACGCGCCGTAGCTGCTCGTACGCACCGGCGGCAAGGGCATCGTCGATGCAACCGGGATCGATGCGGCCGCACTGGGCCAACACCAGCCGCCGTTGCAATCGCAGAAACGGCGCATCGGTGTGGATGGCTCGGCTGCCTGGGGGATTCCAGTGGCTCAGATCTGGATCAGTCGCCAGCAGGTTGAGGGATTGCGCAACCTGCTGGCTAACGCCCTGCTCCAACGCCAACAAGCGGCTGTTGCCCTGTTCGTCGCCGTCAACGTTGGTGCTGATCAGGGGGCCGTCGCTGCAGGGGCCAAAACACCCCACCTCCTTCACGCTTAGGCCTGGAGTGTTGGCTCCAGCCGCGGCGAGCTCTTGCTCCAGCTGCTTGCCGCCGCGGCTGCGGCAGCTGGCCGCTGTGCACACCCGCACACAGCTGCCCATCACCCCAGCTCCCGTAAGCGCTGCAGCACTGAGGCCCCGCTTTGCTGATTCCACACCTCCCCATCCACCACCACCAAGGGCGCCCCACTGCAGGTGCCGATGCAGCGCACCGTGCCCAGCTCCACCCCGAGTTCCTGTAGTGGTGCCTGCTTGAGCTCCTGCAGCAATGGCGCTGCACCCTGCACATGACAGGCGGTGCCGGTGCACACCAGGCAGCTGTGGCGTGCTGCTGGCTGGAAGCGAAACAGGTGGTAGAAACTGGCGGTGCCCTGCACCCGGCTGAAGGGCAGGTGCAGCCGCCGGGCGATATGGCGCAGGAGCGGTTCGCTCAGATAGCCGTAGTGCTGCTGGGCACTGTTGAGCACTTCGATCAGGGCATGGGCCTGATCGCCATGGCGTTGCAGCACCGGCTCCAGTGCAGCGAAGGCGGTTTCTGTGCTGAAGCCTGGCTTCAACGTCGGCATGGCACGCCCCGGCCTGCTATCCGCAAGCTAGGGAGGGTGGCCCGATCTGGCAGCTGCTGGAGTGCAGCGGTGTTGTTCAGCCCTTTGTGAGCTGCGCTTCGATGGCCGCCACCTTCAGGCGGGTGTTGATCACGGCGTCGGGGTTGAGGCTGATCGAATCAATGCCTTCACGCACCAGCAGTTCGGCAAACTCCGGGTGGTCGCTGGGGGCTTGGCCGCAGATGCCGATCTTGCGGCCGCAGCGTTTGGCGGTGCGGATCGCCATCCTGATCAGCTCCACCACGGCTTGGTTGCGCTCGTCGAACAGATCGGCCACCAGGGCGGAGTCACGGTCAAGCCCCAGGGTCAGCTGGGTGAGGTCGTTGGAGCCGATCGAGAAGCCGTCGAAGCGTTCGGCAAACGCCTCGGCCGCGATCACATTGCTGGGCAGCTCGCACATCACATACACCTCCAGGCCGTTGTCGCCGCGGACCAGTCTCTGACGTGCCATCTCCGCCAGCACCCGATCGCCCTCCTCGGGCGTGCGGCAGAAGGGCACCATCGGGATCACATTGGTGAACCCCATCTGCTCGCGCACTCGCCGCAGGGCTTGGCATTCCAGAGCAAACGCCTCACGGAAGCCGGGCGCGTAATAGCGGGAGGCACCGCGCCAGCCGATCATCGGGTTCTCTTCGTTGGGCTCAAAGCTGCTGCCCCCGAGCAACTTGGCGTATTCGTTGCTTTTGAAATCCGAGAACCGCAGGATCACCGGACGGGGATGAAAGGCAGCGGCCAGCCGAGCCATGCCCTGGGCCAGCAGATCGACGTAGTAATCAGCGGGATGGGCGTAGCCCGATGTGAGGGCAGCAATCGCCTCGCGTTCGGCTGGATCCTGCAGCCGCTCGGGCTTCAGCAGGGCCATTGGGTGGACGCGGATGTGGTTGGCGATCACGAACTCCAGTCGCGCCAGACCAACGCCATCGCAGGGAATAGCCGCCTGGCTAAATGCTTCCTCGGGATTGCCCACATTCATCAGGATGCGGGTGCGCGTGGGAGGCAGCTCGCCGATATCGCGTTCGTCGACGCGGAATGCCAGGGCACCGCGATACACCCGCCCCTCATCACCTTCACAACAGCTCGCGGTGATCGTGTCGCCATCACTGATGCGCTCGGTGGCATCACCGGCGCCCACGATCGCGGTGATGCCCATCTCACGGGCAATGATCGCCGCGTGGCAGGTGCGGCCACCTTGGTTGGTGATCACTCCGCTGGCCCGTTTGAGGATCGGCTCCCAATCCGGGTCAGTGCGCTCGGTCACGAGCAGATCACCCGCCTGAAAGCGTTGGATTTCGCTGGGGTGGCGCAGGATCCGGGCGCGGCCGCTACTCACGGAGGCGCCAATCGCCCGGCCGGTGCATAGCAGTTCTGCCTGGTGAGCCTCCAGATGCCAACTGCGCAGCAGGTTGGTACTGCGGCGCGCCTCCACCGTTTCCGGGCGCGCCTGCAGGATGAAGAGATCACCGCTGATGCCGTCCTTGGCCCATTCGATGTCCATCGGCGTGGGTTGGCCGCGGCGCTCGCTGTAGTGCCGCTCGATCCGGCAGGCCCAGCGCGCCAGTTGTAGAGCTTCGTCCTGGCTGAGGGCGTAGCGAGCGCGATCTTCGGCAGGCACATCCACGTTGCGGGTGGAGCCGTGGTCGCCGTAGATCATCCGGATCGCCTTGCTGCCGAGCCGTTGGCTCAGGATTGGCGAGAAGCCTTGCTCCAGGGTTGGTTTAAAAATCAGATATTCATCGGGGTTCACCGCCCCCTGCACCACGTTTTCGCCCAAGCCGTAAGCGGCCGTGAGCAGCACGGCGTTGCGGAAGCCGGTTTCGGTGTCGATGCTGAACATCACGCCGGAGCAGGCCAGATCAGCGCGCACCATTCGCTGCACGCCGATCGAGAGAGCCACCTCGAAGTGATCGAAGCCATTGATCTGCCGGTAGGAGATGGCGCGGTCGGTGAATAGGGATGCGAAGCAGCGCCGGCAGGCCGCTAGTAACGCCGGTTCTCCCTGCACGTTCAGGTAGGTCTCCTGTTGGCCTGCGAAGGAGGCGTCTGGCAGGTCTTCAGCGGTGGCACTCGAGCGCACCGCCAC
>JBIIDQ010000072.1:0-7682 GCA_044238295.1 Vulcanococcus sp. | reverse complement strand
GCCAAATGCCGGGCCATGAGCCGATCACGCACGGCATAACTCAGGGCCATGTAGAGGTCATGGTCGCTGGGCGCGGTGGTGCTGGCTCCCTGGCTGAACAACAGATGCTCAGTTACCCCCTCGAATAGATCATTGGCGGTGAGGCCGGTGCGCTGGGCATCGCCATAGCTGGCGGGCGCTGCAACCTGAGGCGAAATGGTCATAACGGAAGCAGGAACAGAGGAACACGTGGTGAGAAGACTCAGAGCGTTTCCATATCCAGGCCCTTGGTTTCAATCCGGTAGCACCAGGTGACCACAGCTCCAAGCAGCGAGGTGATCACCAACACCATCAGCAAGCGCTCGGTGCCCCAGGCCTTCAGCAAGGTGGGAAAGAAGAAGGCGGTGAGCACGGCGCCCACCTTTCCGCTGGCGGCAGCGAAACCCGCGCCCAGGCCGCGGATTCGAGTGGGGAACACCTCCCCTGCGAGCAGATAAGTGGTGGCGTTAGGGCCGAAATTGGTCATGAACTGGAACACCAGGAAACCGGCCACAATCAGCACCAGGTGATCGGTGGATTGATCTCCACCACCACCCAGGGCAGCGAGGAACAGGCCGAGGGCGCAGCCGATGAACCCGATCACTTGCAGCGGGATTCGCCCCCAGCGATCCGCCAAAGCGATCGCCACCGCGATCCCCACCAGGAAGCCCACATCGATCAGGGCTGTACCGCGCGCTCCGATCAGATCGGCATGGACGATCGAAGCCACATTGTGATCCTGGCTGGCTTTGCCGAAGGCCAGGCCAATAATCACCGGCGTGAAAATGCCAATCCCGTAGGTAGAGAGATCCTGCAGGAACCAAGGCAGTGAGGCGAGGATCGTGCCCCGCAGATATTTACCGATGAACAGTTGATCCCATGAGCCTTTGCGCTGGGGACGCTCAGACTCCGACTCAACCTGCACGCTTTGTAGTTGCAGATTCTCACGGCTCAAGAGCTTACGCAGCTGTTTCTCGGCTTTGGCCGTGAGGCCACGGGTGACCAGCCAATGGCTGCTTTCCGGCAGGAATAAACGCCCCCAGATCACGGCAGCCACCGGGATCACGGGCACCAAGTAGAACAGCCGCCAGGCTTCCAGATCAGGCTTCGCTCCCAGAATCACCGCGGCGATTGCGGTGCCCAGCACCGCACCGACGGCTTGAAAACTGAAGGCCCCCAGCACCAGCCGACCACGAATGGCGGCGGGAATGCTCTCAGAAATCACCAGGTGTGCCGTTGGGTAATCGGCACCCAGGGCCAGACCAGTAACAAACAAACTGCCGATCAACACCTGCTTGGAGGGAGCTAGGGCCGCCACCAGCAGGGCCACCAAAAGCAGCACCATTTCGCCGATGAACACGGGCTTGCGGCCCAGGCGATCGGCTAGACCACCCAGAAACAGGGCGCCAAACAAAATGCCCGCCAAGGTGGCAGCAGTAATCAACCCTTTGTCGGTATCCGTGAGCGAAAACTGCTCACTGATCAGAGGCAGGCCCACCCCCTGCATGAACACAATCATGCCCTCGAAAAACTTGCCAGCTGTGGCGAGGGCCCACACCAACCACTGCATCGAAGACAAGGGCGGGCCAGCGAGATGATCGCCGTCGTCCCAGCTGGGGATCTCCTCGATGAAAGCCTGAACGCTCTTGGGGTGACCCATGGAAGAAGAGCTGCCCCCCCGACCTTCGCAACAGTGGTTGAGCGCTGCGTTAAGGCGAGCTCAACATTGGCTCAAGGCTTTTTGTTGCTCACGCTGTTGGTACTGCTCCACCGCCTCTGCCATCGGACCGAGAAGATCCGCGAACGAGGGTTCGTTCTCCCACCCCATCGGGAACGGCGCACTGCCCTGCCCGGGTTGCACCTCATTGGGTAGGCCGGTAATCAGCAACGAACTGCGCTGTTCGCTCACAATCGCCCAAAGCCACTTCACGAGTAGGGTGAGGCGATTCTCGTCATCGGGCATAAAGGCCAGGTGCGCCAGGGCCCAGAGCACCCAGCCCGGAAAGCCAGCGAGTTTGAAACCGCGCAAGTCGGCCACGGCGCTGAGGCGACCCAGAACCGCCATGCTGCCGAAATCCACGTAGCGAAAGGGCGCATGCCGGCGCCCTTCCACATGCGCGCGGATGTCGCGGCCCACCCACTGGCCCATTTGGGTGGCAGGCCCAGCCATACCGGGAATGGGATGACCACCGGCATGGGCGTAATGGCAGAGATCTCCAACCACGCGGATGTTGGGGTGGCCCGGGATGGAAAAATCAGGCTCCACGATCACGCGGCCGCCGCGATCCAAACGACAACCGGTGGCATCAGCCAGTCGCTGGCCAAGCTTGGAAGCGCGCACACCAGCCGTCCAAAACACATTGGCCGCCTGCAACGCTCGCTGTTCGCCATCGGCGCAGCGGATCACCACTTCTCCGGGTTGCATGGCGATCACCCGCCCTGGCAGCAATTCGATCCCCTTGGAGCGCAGGTCGGCTGCCGCTGCTTCCGACAGCAGTTCAGGCAACTCCTTGAGCACACGCCCCCCCGACACCACCAACACCACCCGGGTTTGCTCCGGGTCAACGCGGCGAAAATCCTTGGCCAGGGCACGACGCATCAGCTCAGCCACCGAACCTGCAAGCTCACAGCCGGATGGGCCGCTGCCCACCACCACAACGGTTTGCAGGAACTGGCGCTGGTTCGCATCCACTGTGCGCTCCGCCTCCTCGAGTGCCATCAACAAGCGGCGGCGGATCTCCTCGGCGTGCTCAAGGATCTTCATCGGCGGCGCGAGGGCACGCCACTCCTCGTGGCCTAAGTAAGTACTGCCGGACCCCGTGGCGAGCACGAGATGGTCGTAGCGCAGATGGGTGCCATTGAAGGCGATGCTGCGTTCGACTGGATCGATCTCACGCACCTCCCCCAGCAGGATCTGGAGATTGGCCTGTTCGCCCACCAACATCCTCAATGGGATGGCAACATCGCCTCGTGACACCAATCCGGTGGCCACTTGATACAGCAGCGGCGCAAACAGATTGAAGTTGCGCTTGTCGATCAACGTGAGCCTCACCTTCGCGCCTTTCAGCGCGCGGCACACCCGCAGGCCAGCAAATCCGCCACCCACCACCACCACATGGGGCCATTGGGCTGTTTCAGGCGACTCAAGCTCAAGGAAAAAGCGCTCGGCCATGGCGCGCGGAGGCGGATAGGCCGAAGGTATTGAGGTCGCACCAACAGGCTTGTGCTGTGCAACACAGCCCGGCGGCCAGCGCTTCAGCGCACCGGATCAGGGAGAGCAGAAGCGGGCACCTTGCGGATCGCCTCCACTTCAGCGATCACAGCAGGATCGCTCTTGAATGCCTTCCATTGAGGGCTGGCGAGCACTTGTGCAGCAGCAGCGACACCCAAGCGCTGACCGACCTGAACATCACTGGGATAGTGCACACCACAGAGCACACGGCTGTTGCCGCCATGGCTGCCAACCGTCACCAGCCGTTCACGCCGCTCAGGCACCAGATCAGCCAACAATTCAGATGCAGCTCGATACCAAGTGGCATGCCCTGAGGGGAAGGAATACCCCTGTTCCAGTGGTAAGCAGGGTTGAATCTGGGTATGGGACACAAACGGGCGGGGCCGCTGGTAGCGATCCTTGAGGCTGTCCTTCACAGCATCAACGGGCTTGAGGAAGCTTTTCAGGGCCGAGTGGATCTGTGGCGTGGTTTTCGCCACATCCACCCCCAGAGCACGGCTAAATGTGCCCAGATTGCGCTCCAGCAGCAACTAGGTGTTGGCAACCATCTCCGGTGTCCGAGCTCCCTGCAACCAGAGCAGAATCGCCAGATCTTCCCGGGCCACGGCACTACCAGGGGCAGGAGGCAGGCCCACAACCCGGCTGAGAGGATCGGGGTTCAACACCACAGCTGTGGTGCTGGGGGCTTCAGCTCAAGCCGCGAGGGGAATAGCCAAACCAGCAGCCATCACCAGCGCCGCAAACGGAGGGAGAACACCAAAACGGCGCGAGGATGAGGAGATCATTGTCGGGAGCGGGGGGTGATGGCAGAACAACGCTGCGAGCCATCGAGGAGTGCAGCCTGGTTGTATCGCGTAACCAGAGGGATGGAGGAACTCTGGGAGTAGATGAAGCGATAGAACGTGTCGAAATCGTTATCAGCGATGGGAAGCATCGCAGGCCAACCAAGGCCTGCAGCCAACTGCGGAAGATGACGATGCTCACAGAACAGCACCAGCAATCGACCCTAAAGCAGCGACTGCTTCAACAGCCATTCTCCAGACCTTCTGGAATCCTGAATGGAAGAACGATTAATCACATTATTCACGCCACTAGCCACGACCAGCGGAACAGCTGTTTGATAACTTCGGGCGTTCTTGCTGGTATCTGACTCGAGGGCAAAGGTGGAGATCTGGGTGGGTGTGCCAAAACAGGCAGGGATCACACTGGCCAGGGCCACAGCACGCTGAAAACCGGCAGGCGACAGGTTGTAGTGATGGGCGGCTGGATCCTTATGTTGATGGCGCATCAGGAGCAACTGAGCAGATTGCAAGAGAGCCTGCTGTTGCACCATGACGAAGCCGGCCATACTCACGGTGAAGCCGATCAACGACTGAACAGCGGTTGGATCGGTAGCTGGATCAGTGACTGGCTCAGTGGCGATGCAATCGTGCGGATGCAATAGCTGCGAACACTCAGCTCAAGTGCGAGGCCCATCGCGGCTCCCAGCAGCCAGCAAGCGACAACGGCACGTGCAATGCAACACCACCCATGAGCTGGCTCTGCAAGACACTGGAACTGGCCACCATTCCGTGCGCGATGCCACAACTTGCATGGACAACCAACGTTCATCAGGACAGCATCCTCCGGCTGCGCACATTGATCTCCAGCAGCCTTGATCTGGCGCTGCGTCTTAGAGGTCTACTGAGGCCTACCGAGCCATAACCTGAGCACAACCTCCAGCCTCTACAACAGAGTCATTCACCTGGTGAACCATGGCAACGGTCCAGCTACCCCAGGATCTCTATCTCAATCGTGAGCTGAGCTGGATCCGATTTAATCAGCGGGTGTTGGCTCAGGCCCTGAATCCCCGCACGCCCTTGCTGGAGCAGGCGAAATTTAGCGCGATTTTCAGCAACAACCTAGATGAATTCTTCATGGTCCGAGTGGCCTCTCTGCAATCACAGCTGCATGCTGGTGTTCAGGCAGTCAGTGAAGATGGCCTCTCACCAAGACAACAGCTAGAGCAGATTCGCAGCCAGCTTGAACCACTCCTCAAGCAACAACAAGATCACTATCGAGGCTGCCTTAAAACAAATCTAGCCGAAAAAGGCATCTTAGTGCTCGACTACGAACAGCTCTCACGCAAACAGAAAGATTGGGCGAACAGCTATTTCCAGACCTCTGTCTTTCCAGTTCTAACGCCCCTGGCGGTGGATCCAGCTCACCCGTTCCCATTCATCAGCAATCTCAGCCTGAACATCGCGGTGACCATCCGCGATCCAAACACGAAACAACGCCAGTTCGCACGCATCAAGGTTCCGCAGAAGAACCTGCCGCGATTTGTCAGCATTCCCACGGAGTTACATGGCGGGCGCATCCCCCAACCTGTATTCATTGGGTTGCCATTGGAGCAGTTGGTGGCATTCAACCTCCAGCGGCTGTTTCCAGGCATGCTGATTGAGGGGCACCATTTCTTCCGGGTCACGCGCGATGCCGATCTTGAACTCCGGGAGCTCGAGGCCGATGACCTAATGGAGGCCCTCGAGCAGGGCCTGCGTAAGCGGCGCGTAGGGGGTGAAGTGGTGAGGCTGGAAGTAGCCGATGAGATGCCAGATGAGCTGGTGGAGCAGCTCACGCGGGGTATGGAGGTGGATGATTTCGATGTCTTTCAGATCAATGGCCCTCTGGGGCTCGACGATCTGATGGGCCTGCTGGCGATCGATGCACCTGAACTGAAAGATGCACCCTTCCGAGGCAGGACGCCGCTGCAACTACGAACCACGCAAAGCAGCCAGCTGGAGGATGGCTCACTGCAATACCAGGACTTTGAAAGCATCTTCCGCGTGATCCGTCGTGGCGATGTGCTGCTGCATCACCCCTTTGATCTGTTCACCACCTCTGTGGAGGAATTCATCAACCAGGCCGCTGATGATCCCCATGTGCTGGCCATCAAGATGACCCTCTACCGAGTGTCCAAGAACTCGCCAATCATTGCGGCACTGATCCGTGCTGCCGAAAACGGCAAGCAGGTGATGACGCTGGTGGAGCTCAAGGCCCGCTTTGATGAAGACAACAACATCCAGTGGGCGCGCCAGCTGGAGCGATCCGGTGTGCATGTGGTGTATGGGGTACTGGGGCTGAAGACCCACACCAAAATCACCCTCGTGGTGCGTCGAGAGCAGGACAAACTGCAGGGCTACTGTCACATCGGCACCGGAAATTACAACTCAAAAACCTCGAGCCTCTACACCGATCTCGGCATCCTCAGCTGCAACGACGAGCTGGTGAACGATCTGGTGGATCTATTCAACTACCTCACCGGATTCTCCAAACAGAAACACTTTCGCCGGCTTCTCGTGGCACCGGTCACACTGCGCCAACGCATGCAAGAACTGATCCAGCGAGAAACCGAGCATGCCCGTGCAGGCAGGCCCGCGGCCATCAAAGCCAAGATGAACGCCTTGGTGGATCCAGGAATCATTGCACTGCTGCATGAAGCCTCGCAGGCAGGCGTAAAAATCGATCTAGTAGTCCGCGGTATGTGCAGCCTCTTACCCGGGTTGGAAGGCACAAGCGACAACATCCGGGTGATCAGCGTGATCGGGCAGTTACTCGAGCATTCACGCCTGTTTTGGTTTGCGAATGCTGGCGAACCAGAGCTCTACCTGGGCAGCGCAGATTGGATGCCACGCAACCTGGATCGGCGCGTCGAAGCGGTTGTGCCAGTGCTCGACCCAGCCCTCTGCCTGCAACTGGAATGGCTGATGCAGCTCTATCTCGATGATCAACACGCTTGGCTGATGCAACCCGATGGGACGTACGTGGTTTGCAACCCAGAGGCTGAAGGGCCACTAGCCCAGCGCGAGCTGATGGAGTTGTGGTCGGCTAGAAGCGTTCTGGGCGCGGCAGCTGCCAAGTAGGCACCAAATCCTGTCGCCTCTTCAGAACCATTGCCTTTTGCCCCAACTGTTGAAGATCCAGCCACCACATCCCAAACCGCCCCTGCCGTTCAATGAGCGGGCTAAGCAGTGGTGCCCAATGCTTGCTTTCCGGCAAGCTCAGCGGAGCCAACACCAGGATGCGAGGTTGATCCTGCTGCACGCGAACCCTGGGGTCTGCCTGGAGGCGATGGTTCAGATTCACCAAAGACTGGGCTGATGTGCCTTCGTAGGCCACAGGGACCTCGGAATAGAAATGAACACTCGGTCGAATCACCCCAAGCATGGCGATCGGCCGCGGGAAAGCTTGCAGGCGGCGGATCTGCAACGCCAAAGCTCGAATCGGTTGGCTGCGCAGGCTGTCGCCAAGGCGTAACAGTGGGCAGAACACCGCGGGGACAAGCAATAACCAACTCAGCTGCAGCCCCAGCATCGGCCGGAACACAGAGCAACGAGCGGCAGGGCGGCTCCACCACAGAACAAGCAATGAGCCGCTGAGCAAAAGCACCGCG
>JBIIDQ010000328.1:0-7692 GCA_044238295.1 Vulcanococcus sp. | reverse complement strand
ACGGCCTCTACGACCTTGACCTAAGCAAGCTCACCTTCAAGGCTCGTGGCTGGCTTTGGTACAACTGGACGAAAATGCCTGTGATTAATGGCGAGGTTGACCCGAGCCGGATGGGCCACTTTGACCTAAACTTTCTGGATGAGTCAGACGTTAACCAGGAGATTTCATCCCAACAGCCCTTTGTTCACCATGGCGTGACCACCTATTGGAATGAAACATCATTCGACGCGAAGCTGGCGGCCCCAGGGATCAGCCTTCGCAATTACCCATTTGATCACCAGCAGCTCAGAATTCTAGTCACCAACCCTTACCATGAAACTGGTGAACTAATTTATAGGGTTCAACAGTTTCGATTACCCCCTAGGGTCTTCAATATTTCAGGCTACAAGCTCGACGGCATCAACTACGCAGACGAGGTCAGGATTTACACAAGTAACTTTGTCGACTCATCTGATGTCTCTTGGCGCGATGACAGCGCTACAACAGAAAGCCAGGCCGCGTTCAATATCTTCATTTCCAGAAACCCCCTCACATCACTACTGGAGTATGTGATGCCGCTGGCGATTGTGTCTTTCCTGGCGGTTTCGGTGGTGCGACTGGGTGTGCGCTATTCGGAGGTCAAGCTCACCGCTCCACCTGCGGCCATCCTGTCACTAATTTTTCTACAGAACACCTTTCAGCAGAATCTTCCACGGGTCTCCTACATGACCTGCATGGATCTGATGTTCCTGATCGGCTATCTGGTCTGCCTGCTGTCATTTGCCGACGGCTTGGTTTCCTGCCTATTCAGCGACTCAGAGCGCTACCGCGGCCTGTACGGAAAGCTTGCCTGTATAACGTTGGCTCTATCGCCACTGATCATCAAGGGCTGGATGAGCCTCCGCTCCTAAATCACTCACGCCTTCAAGGAGGATGCTCCAAACGGCCGGTCACGACGGACAGGCGCCGGCCTGGGCACGGCACAAACACTAAGGGCAACAGCAGCCAGCCGCAGAGACATCATTTCCTCAGACAGGGTCCATCTCGTCTTCAGCCCGGATCTTTTACTCCAGCCCACACCCTGTCAACAAAGCCCATGGTGATGGGGAGGGCCATCAATCCGAGCAGACTTAACGAACATATTAACAACATTAACCATAGCAAGATCTTGTTAGTCAGCCAGCCCAGTAGCAGCCGCAACTAACCAGATGTATTTGAAAAGTACTTCGGAACAAAAGAGAATCCGATCTCGATCGCTCTCCGGATGGCTTTTTGGCGATTATTCACGCCAAGTCGCTGAAGCAACTGGCCGCTGTAGGTCTGCACAGTCCTAATGGATAGATTGAGCTGCTCAGCCACCTCTCGATTGCTTAATCCAAGGACGTATGCTTCGAGCAGTTGCTGGTCTCGGAGACCAAGCACAATTCGATCCGGAGAAGGTGAATCTATAGCAACTAGAGATTGCTCCAAATGTCGCACGATCGAAGGACTGCGATAAACCGTTCCTGCGATCATGGCCATCAAGCCCTGATACATAGGATTAACAGGGAGAAAGATATCCTGATCGGCCACAATCACATCGGCTTGAGAAGCCGAACCGTGATCCAGTGCCTTCATATTCCCTAGAATCAGAATAGATCGAGTCATAGGAGAAGATCCCGAAACAAATTCGATCACATCACCGTAAAGGCATCGGCTCCCACTCTCCACGATGCAAACAATGCCAGGCTTACATCGCCTGAGAAGATCAATCCCCTCAGATGATGTCTTGGCATACCCTCGAAAGTCCGACCTTCTTTTCAGCGCCTTATATGCAGCCATAACAGCAAACGAGCTCTCTGAAATGATCACAATCGAAGGATCAAACCCTTTAGACAGACATGCGTATAGGAATTTTGATTCCGGACCAACAAATAACTTATTCATATTGGCAACACAATTCAGCGAGGTCCCTTCGACTGCGCCCGGGGAAGGTACGTCAGACCGCATTGAAGCTCTTGCTGCATGTAATGCAACAAGTATATCAACTTTACTTGCTGAACAGCATCACGTGAATGGCTCAGCAGCAAGAAGTCTTAAGTAGGATCAAAGAATAAAGTTGTCAGATGTTAGAACTGGAGCCTGAGCTAACTTGATAGCAAAGTCCGGGCTCGAATCACGATCGAGATCCGCGCTCAAGATCCCGTTGCTGTACCGGAGCTGGCCAGGCTGAGGATCAGACGAGGATTCATCGCCAATGAAAACAAATGATTGGACGCCCGCCTGTGATGTATCCGCATCAAGGGCACTCAAATCAATACGATCCTCCTCTGGGTTAAAAGCAATGATTTTGTCTCTATCTGAAGCCCTTGCGGAACTATCTGATATTTCATCATAACAGAATATATCGATACCATCCCCACCAATCAGAAGATCGGCGCCTTTAAGCGATTTCCGGATGATCCCATCGGCATTGCCGCAGCAATGACTTGATGTGCAATCATTTTGATCAATAGAAGCCCCACGCTCATCAGATTCACTTTGCTGCAAGGACGAGGTAGCTGAATTGTAGCCAGCCCAGGCCACATCATTTAATGGGTATAATTGAGAGCGAATAACGCCAAGCGCAACATCTTCATTGTGGATATTGAGGTAGTCGAGACCTTGGAATAAGAGATTTTGAAGATTGTCACTGAAGCTGACAACACTGGGATCCTGCTCGGTCCAACGGCCAGTGATCGTCCAATATTTGGTTTTGTCATTATAGCGAAACGCAAGATCCTTGTCTTGATAGGGATTGATTAATCCAAGGGCGACATCGCCAACAGCTGTAGCGGGAGCATAATGAATATGCATGCCATTCACATCATCACCAGTAGCCTTCGTCGTCGGGCCAATTCCCGCAAGCTCGCCAAAGTCAAGTCCTGTAATTCGAAACTTGTAACGGAGAGCCGTTTGATTGGCATTCAGAACCAACCGGGCTTTCCCACTAGCGGGATATACAGTTGGCCAGAGTTCTTGTTCAGCATTAATGGGACCACCAAAGACAGCGCGACCACTACTCTTTGAAACATTCGAGCTTGTGGTGACCCTATTTAACCGATCGTTGTTAGATGCTGAAGAGTGGTCGTGTGAAGAATGGTCATGTGCAGAACGATCGACATCGGCATTCGTATCACCTCTCCCTTCAGAGGAGGCAGAAGAGACCACTTCTTTTAGCGTAGAGAGAGGAGCTGCGGCTAAGCGAAAGCCAGTGCCATAACCAATATCATTAGGCATTAGACCATCATCACGACGGCTGCTCCCTGGAGTGCCCGAATAGTAGATGGCACCATGCTTAGAGCGGGTTGCATCGACAGATCTATTCCAGTTACCAAATAACGCGCTCTTATCGTAGATCGTCTCCGTCCACTCCGTAACATTACCATCCTGGTCGAAAGTACCGTAATAGCTTGAGCTATTAGTAAATGCCCCAACAGGTGTGAGCAGATTAGGGCCGTTTAATGGATCGATATTGGGATTCAGCGGAGTATTGGCAAAACGCGACTTGTCAGCGCTGGGTATGTTGGCTTGATTAGGCAAAGCGCCAACACTAACTCCAGGATACTCATTACTCTGAGTAGCCCAGGTATAGTATCCACCAGCTCCTTCATTAAGATTAGGGTCGTAGTATGCAGCTTTTACCCATTCATCCTCGTTAGGTATCCAGAATTTAGCATCTGCAGAACGGCTTGCAGCAACTGCAACAACCCTTCCGCGCCCTTCTGCTACGGCATCTGGGTAATCATTGGCCGTGGAGAAAAGTGTGACACCATTCTGAAACTTGACATCTTTGATTAAACTGCGCGTAGCAAAGCCAATGCCCTTGAACCCGCTTGTTTGAATCTGGTCTCCAGGCTGCAGATCAAGCTTACCTTTTGCCATGTAGGTGATAACGCCATCCTTTCTGATGGCGCCCTTCAGACTAGCCGTGGTGATTTTATAGGCACCCTCTTCAGTACTTGAATCTCCCTTGCCATTATTGATCCAGTTAGCATAGCGAGCTGCATCTGTAAAGTTCACAAAAGTGACAGGAAGGTCCGCAGAGGCATCGTTCAAAAGTGAATAGATGTAGCTTCCACTGCTGCCGTCCCTAGAAATCCCATTGGCAATTTTGTCGTTTGTCATACTGGGGTCATAAAGCCCCGTTGGGTCACTTTTGGCCTTTGCATTCAAAAACTCTAGGTATTGACCATATGTGACCTCATACTTCCCAATTCGATATGTGTAGTCAACGCCTCCGTAGCGCGCACCAGAGTCGTCTGCCGGAGCATCCTGATTCCCAGGATTGCCGACAGTGACAAATTCCAGCTCGCGGGCCATTCGTCTTTTAAGCGTGTACTTCAATTACATACGCAACCATGGGCTATGGCTATCGACCATGGTCGATAAACAGGCGGCGTGTTCCCCGCCTTGGCCATTGTTCTCCTGTCTGATGCTTCTGCCCTGTGCGGAATCACCCATAAAGCCAGAGAACAATGGTGCCATTTGATGGATGTTGTTTGTTATGGCTCATCACTAACATCCAAGTGCATACCAGGGCCTGCAACCCACCTACTCAACTTATATAATACCAACGCAGTTCTACAACAGAGCCGTGTCGGAATGAAAATTGAGTAGGCTAGATTGCATCATGTCAGTTGCAAATCACGGCAATTGGCATCAATGCCGATTTCGCAGAGGTTCCGCTTCCCGATGAGCCCTGGCCAACTGTCGCCCCCCTCTCGCGGGAAGGTGGGGTCTCAGTGAAGCCGGCCAAGTACGTCGATCTTTGTATTCGCGCTGCCGAATCTGTGTTTAGTGCCCTAATCGCAGAGCGGTTTCTCGTGAAGATCTGATTTAGCGCGCAGGCTTGTTTGGCAGTCCGCCATTGCAAAAGTTGGCCGCAATTGCCGTCCTGTCACCGCCCTTGATACTGGGGCTGTTCCGCTCCACCCATGCCAACCCAGCCTCGTAGCACTGATTCCAGCGTGAGGCTTGCTGGGCAACGGAGGTCAGCGAGATCGCAATGGAAACAGAGCTTGCCGTAGTCATCAATGCAAGCACCGGAAATAGGTGGGCATTGATCATTTCGCGAACACTGAGCTTCCGACCGTCGTGATCAGCCATGAAAGTGCCTGATGAGTTCCTACCCATTGTGAGCACTTCTCACTTGACAGTACAAACCTGTCACTCGCCGTCATTCACTCACCTGAAGGTCTTGCAGCTATCAGATAAAGAAGCTGCTTCTCGTTTTTGGATTGCAGCAAGTGGGAGTCCTGAAGCCGTGGCACGCGCGCAGCAAGCAAAGCGGCCCAAGCGCCCACATCAGCGAACCCTCCTGCACAATCTCATTGAATCACTTACGACAAAAAGCAAATCCTTGGCTCGGACACGACAAATCAAACGACCAACTCAATATGAAAGGAATACTGCCATTAACTACATTCTGGCGAACTGGCCCTAGGGAAGCAAGCTTCCATTATGGCGACCACAGCCACTAGGCAAGTCATACCAGTGAGTGCCTGCCAGGGATAGTTGGCGCTGGGATGGCTGATTACGAATGGAAGTAATGCCAAGCCAAGACAGGGCGGACAGGTCAGCCGGGCGAGTCTTAGCAAACCAAGAGTAACCAGCACAGCAAGAAAGGCTGCCAACGGTGTTACACCGAAGGCAGTAACTAAGCCGTAACTGACCCAAGCTGCAGCTGTACCGACCACCATCATGACTCCACCTCGCCCCATCCAGGGGCTGTGGTTTGGCAGGGCCAGCATGTCGTAGGCGATCACCAAAAGAGGAGGGAACAGCACTAAGGGCGAATCCCAAACGTTCACAAACGCCAGACCCAAAGCTAAAAACACAGCCAACCCCCCACCCCAACGCAGCAATGGCACCGAAGGGGTCAGTGCAAAACCCGACTCAATCTCATTCAGGGCAATCGGAACGAGAGAAGAAGAGCCTCCCTTGGTGGTGGCTTGCACCAAACGACGAGAACGCCAGAGTGAGAGCAGCGCCAAACCTCCAGTACCCACCAAAATTGATGCGGGATAGGCCCAATCATGAATTCCCAGGGCTAGGGGTAGCACTCCAGCAGAAATTGCCGGGACGATCGGCGAACGCAGCCAACGGATCAGCAGCAAACAACCCACTACATCCAGGGTGAGTGAGAGGACTCCATAGGGCAAAGAGCGGGTGATGGCCACACCGAGCAATGCGGTCAAGAAAGGAGTCAAAACCAGTAGGCGAGGGGAGGTTGCCCAAGAACCTTTGGGATCAGTAAAGATCACCCAAGCCAAGGCCCCTAATTCAGGGAACAACACATAGGCCTGCCCTGTAGCGTTGGCGATAGCCGTAATCAAGGCGATAAAGACAGCAGTCGCAAACGCAAAAATCAGATAGCGTCTAAAACTCAGGACACCAGAAGATGCAGGCCTAGGCATTGTCACTGTCCCGAATCAGAGAGCTTGCAGGCCAAGAACAAGGCCGAAATCGAAGATGCCAAGAAATGCAAAACGCAGCCGCCACCCAAAGGTATCGGCAAGATTCACAAATGTGAAGGCTTCACATCGACCACTTGCAAAATCAAACATCTGCCACAAACCGCACATCATGTTGGACGGTCTAACAAGATGAACCAAAAGCGAAATCCCGCTTGGATTGACGCTGTGATGATCTGAGCCGGTTTTGGATTGAAGCACCCACTCGAACAATGCCTAGGAGCTAGTGCATCACCATGCCGTGGCTAACTGCCAATGACTGACCGGTGAGAGCACTAGTGGGATAGGAAGCGAAAAACACTGCGGCTTCTGCAACCTCCTCGACCGTAGTGAAGCAGCCATCAACAGTATCAGCAAGGAATAGTCGCTTGATTACTTCTTCCTCAGAGATACCAAGCGCTTTTGCCTGTTCCGGTATCTGCTTTTCGAGCAATTCAGTGCGAATAAATCCCGGCTCGATGATATTACAGCGGATACCATGCTCGACACCTTCCCGGGCTGCAGATTGACATAGGCCTACCAATCCATGTTTGGCCGTGACGTAAGGCGCCTTGAGCCTGGCGGAGGTGATACTGAAAAGCGAACCGATATAAAGAATATTTCCACCACGCCCTGTTGCTTCCATGCTACGCATTGCAGCACGCGTGGTTAGAAAAGCTCCGTCGAGATGAACAGCCAGCATCCGCTGCCAATCCTCCAAGGCCAAGTCACGCAGAAGCTCTATGTGCTGAACTCCAGCATTACTGACGAGGATATCGACACCTCCCCACTGCTGGGCACACTGGCTAAATGCCTGCTCAACCTGTGCTTCATCGCACACATCCATGGAAACCGCCATGGCTGATCCGCCAGCGCCGCAGATCTCTGCCGCTGCGGACTGGCCTGATTCCGCATGGCGATTGGCAATGCAAACCCGTGCTCCCTCACGGGCAAATGCCTGAGCGATCCCCAACCCCAGACCACGGTCTCCACCTGTGATTAGAGCAACGCGTTGATTTAGGCGCATGGTTGTGCAACAGCAAAAGAGATGGCTCTACTCAGCTCTCTAGCCAAGATCTCAAGCACTGACCACGCAAGCAACAGCAATACTCCCTTTTCGCCTATCTCCTCCCAGAGTCACAGCTCACGCGAAGAAGGCCGCCTTGCTACCGAGGACAATCATGAGGCTTACAAGATGACCCAAGGAATCAACGCAGAAATGAACAAATCTGCGCACAGT
>JBIIDQ010000071.1:0-7835 GCA_044238295.1 Vulcanococcus sp. | reverse complement strand
TCTGGGCAACACCTTGATCGTGGTGGAGCACGACGAAGACACGATTCGTGCCGCTGATCACATCGTGGATATCGGCCCTGGCGCCGGCGTTCACGGCGGCCACATCGTGGCGGAGGGAGACTTCAACGCCCTGATCAGCGCCGAAGACTCCCTCACCGGCGCCTATCTGAGCGGCCGTCGCTCGATTCCAACGCCTGCCGAACGGCGTGACACCGGTTCCCGCAAGCTCACTCTGGTGGGCTGCGAGCGCAACAACCTCTCCGGCTTCGATGTGGAGTTTCCGCTGGGCCGGCTGGTGTGTGTGACCGGCGTGAGCGGCAGCGGTAAGAGCACGATGGTGAACGAGCTGCTCCACCCGGCGCTGGAGCACAAGCTCGGCATGAAGGTGCCGTTCCCTTCCGGCGTGAAGGATCTGAAGGGGATCAAGGCCATCGACAAGGTGATCGTGATCGACCAATCACCGATCGGCCGCACCCCCCGTTCGAATCCCGCCACCTACACCGGTGCGTTCGATCCGATCCGTCAGGTGTTTGCCGCCACGGTGGAGGCCAAAGCCCGTGGCTATCAGGTGGGTCAGTTCAGCTTCAACGTGAAGGGCGGCCGCTGCGAGTCGTGCAGCGGCCAGGGCGTGAACGTGATCGAGATGAACTTCCTGCCCGATGTCTATGTGCAGTGCGATGTGTGCAAAGGCGCCCGCTACAACCGAGAGACGTTGCAGGTGAAATACAAGGGCTTCACCATCGCCGATGTGCTGGAGATGACGGTGGAGCAGGCCTGTGAGGTGTTCTCTGCCATCCCTCAGGCGGCGGATCGGCTGCGCACCCTGGTGGATGTGGGCTTGGGCTACGTGAAGCTGGGGCAGCCGGCGCCCACCCTTTCAGGTGGTGAGGCCCAGCGGGTGAAGCTGGCCACTGAACTCTCCAAGCGCGCCACCGGCAAGACGCTCTATCTGATCGACGAGCCGACCACAGGCTTGAGCTTCTACGACGTGCACAAGCTGATGGATGTGATCCAGCGGCTGGTCGAGAAGGGCAATTCCGTGTTGGTGATTGAGCACAACCTTGACGTGATTCGCTGCTCTGATTGGATCATCGATCTCGGTCCCGAAGGTGGCGATAAAGGTGGCGAGATCGTGGTGACGGGAACTCCTGAGGAGGTGGCTGCCCATCCCACGTCTCACACGGCCCGCTACCTCAAGCAGGTGTTGGCGCAGCATCCGCCTCAACCGGTGGCCGCCTAGCCCAGCAGGGGCACCAGCTCAGCCATCGCGTCGCTACCCGCGATGGCCATGGCGAGTCCAGAACCGTTGTCGTCTTCGGCTTGGAGTTCAGCGGTATCCAGCCGCAGGCTGCGGCCATCGCTGAGAACGGCTGCCACCACGGCGCTGTTGTCTTCCCGCAGGTCGATGAGCTGATCGCCGCGTTGGCTGAAGCGCAAGCCAATCTGACCAAGGTCACCCCGCTGGCAGCGGCGCAGGCTGGCCACGCTGAGGCGTTTGAGTTGCCCCTGACGGCTGGCCAACAACACACATCCCTCCGGGCTCACCCCGGCAGCGCCCACTACCGTCTCCCCCGGAAGCAGTCGCAACAGCACCGGCCCCTGAGCATTGCGGCCCATCACCGGCAGGTTGGTCTCATTCACCGCGAGTCGCAGCAGTCGACCGGTGGAGCTGCCGACCACCAGTTCTTGGCCCTCTCGGCAGAGCACCACCCGCTGCAGAGTCACTCCGTCTTTGAGCTTGAGCACCGATGCGGCGCGGCCCGAGAGCTCTTGGAAGTCTTCAATCGGCAGGCGCTTGAAGCGGCCATCGCTGCTCAGCAGACCCACGCTTGTGCCTGTGCCGTCTTGCGGCAATGGCAGCAGTTGCACCACCTGCTCTCCATTCATGCCTTCTGGCAGGAATTTCTCCAGGGTGCCGGGTTGCTGGCCGGCGAATTCCCAGCGCAGCAGTGCGACTCGGCCCGCATCGGTGAAGGCCAGTAGGGCGGGCTTCTCGCTGATCGGCAGGATCAGCCGTGCCGGTGAGGGGTTGTCGCCTAACGGCGCCGGTTCATCCAGGTGCAGCCGGCCCAGCAGTTGCGGACCCACCACCTTCACTTGACCATCGGCCTGAATAACCAGACGGGCGTCGCTGCTCAGGCCCTCGAAGGCTCGCTGGCGCAGCAGTTCGGTGTTGGGGCGTTGGGCGGCGGTGCGCTGGGCCACCAACTCATCGCCCCCTTCCACCAAGCGGGTGCGGCGCGGTGTGGCGAAGCGCTTTTTCAGGGCTTTGAACTCGGCCACCATCGCCTCCAGCAGGGCCGGCCGCTCATCAAGCAGGTGGCGCAGTCGCGCCCGCTCCTGGCGGAGGTCGTCGGCCTCCTTGCGCAGGCTTTCTTGCTCGAGGCCCGTGAGCCGGCGCAGCGGCATCGCCAGCACCGCATCGGCCTGGCGCTCATTCAGATCGAGATGCACCTGCAGGCTGGCCCGGGCGCTGGCGGCATCAGGGGCGGCCGTGATCATTTCGATCACTTTGGGGAGGGCATTGAGGGCGGTGATTAGACCCTCCACCACCTCCAGGCGATCCTCCGTGCGCTTGAGCGCATGCCGTGTGCGCCGGATCAGGGTGAGTTCCCGGTATTCGAGGAATTCCTGCAGCAGTTGGCGCAGGGTGAGCTGGATCGGCTTGCCGTGCACCAGCGCCAGCAGGATCGCGCCGTAATTGCTCTGCAGGGCGGTGCGGCGCTGCAGTTCGCCGAGCACCGTTTCAGGGTTGGCGTCGCGACGCAGCTCCACCACCACGCGCATCCCTTCGCGATCGGATTCGTCGCGGATGTCGGCAATGCCGTTGATCTTGCCTTCATTCACCTGCTCGGCCAGCTTCTCGATCCAGCCGGCTTTGCTCAGCTGATACGGCAGCTCGGTGATCACCACAGCGCCGCGCTTGTGGCGACCCTTGCCGGGTTGAATCTCTTCGATGTGTGCGACACCCCGCATGGGGATGCTGCCGCGGCCCGTGAGATAGGTATCGCGCACACCGCTGCCGGTGAGCACCTCGCCGCCGGTGGGGAAGTCGGGGCCGGGCACCAGTTCGAGCAGTTTCTCGTCGCTCAGGTCGGGTTTGTGCACCAGAGCGATCAGGGCATCCACCACCTCGCCCAGGTTGTGGGGCGGGATGTTGGTGGCCATCCCCACAGCGATGCCGGTGCAGCCGTTGAGGATCAGGAACGGCAGCTGGGCCGGTAGCACCGTGGGCTCTTGCTGGGAGCCGTCGAAGTTGGGCGCGAAATCAACGGTGTCGTCGCCGATCTCATCGAGCATCGCCTCGTTGGCGATCGGCGCCAGTCGCGTTTCCGTGTAACGCATGGCAGCCGGTGGGTCGTCGTCCACCGAGCCGAAGTTGCCGTGGCCATCCAGCAGCGGGTTGCGGCTGGCGAAGGTCTGCACGAGTCGCACCAGGGCGTCGTACACCGCCTGATCGCCGTGGGGGTGGTATTTGCCGAGCACATCGCCCACCACGCGGGCGCACTTGCGATACGGCCGATCCGGGGTTAGCCCCAGTTCGTGCATCGCATAGAGGATGCGGCGCTGCACCGGTTTGAGACCGTCGCGGGCATCGGGTAGGGCCCGGCCCACGATCACGCTCATCGCGTATTCGAGGTAGGAGCGCTGCATCTCCAGGTGCAGCTCAATCGGCTGGATGCGCCGATCGTCGGATGGGTCCGGCAGCGGCTGATCGGGGCGCGCCTTGGGCATCCGTGGCTCAGGCCGGGGGGCTGAAAGTGGGGCTCAGCCTACAGATCACGGGCTTATTCGTCGCCCAGGTCGTCATTGCCCCCGGCGTTCGCCTGGGCCCGCTCCACGTCTCCTTTGAGAGCCGCTTCCTTCAACAGCTTCGCTGCATCGCCGCGCAGTCGCGCACCCCACAACTGCTCTTTCTGCCAGCTCTCGAGCACGTAATTGGGTTCTTCGGCCAGGGCCTTCGCTGCGAGCTCGAGGCTCTCCCCATTGCCGGCCTGCTTGGCGTTCAGTGCTGCTGCCAAGGCCAGCCGGGGCTCGGCCGCTGCCTTGATGGTCAGCACCCGCCGCCAGCGCTTGATCGCTTCGTTGTCTTGCTTTTGCTCGTAGAGCACAAGGGCTTGGTTGTTGATGGCCTCCCAAAAATCGCGCCGCAGCCCCGAGGCCCGTTCGAACGCCCCCAAGGCGTCTCCGCGTTTGCCCATCAACAGATAAGCGTTGCCCAGATCGAAGTAGGCGCTTGCGTTCTTGCTATCGAGCTTCAGCCCCTCGCCGATTAAGGCAGCGGCATCGGAAGGCCGGCTGTCTTTGAGCGCAAGGGAACCCTGAGCGAAAATAATCCCGGCGTTCCGCGGATCCAGTTCTCGGGCCCTGGCCAGGGAGATCCCGGCGCCTTTGTCTTGGTTGCTGCGCAGCTGAGCCTCCGCCAGCAACACCCAGCCGCGTGGATCGTTGGGAATCAGCTGCACGGTGAGCGCTGCCAGGCGGGCCGCGTCTTCGGCCTGGCCGATCCGCAGCAATCGCGCTGCCGCCTGCGCGATGCCCAGCCCTGCCCCCTCAAGATTGCGCGCATCCGGCACGGCCACGTAGGGCACTAAGGCCTGCGCCGGTGCTCCGCTCAGAGCTGAAAGCATCAGAGGTGCTGCCGCCAGAACCTTCAACCAGCGCGCAGCCATTGATGCAGGACGATCACTGCCGCAGGTTAGGCAGGGGCGCCGGGCCTGGCTGCGCTTGGGTTAGCAGGGCTTTGCACTGCCGCTCGAATGTTCCGCCGCCACATCGCCGGTTTGATGCGGCGCAGGGCGGAAGCCCGCAACTTCTCGTCCCATTGCGCATCGCTCCAGCCCAGGGCGTCTTCGGCGCGGAGATCCAGCCACCAGGGTCGGGGTTCCAGGTCGGGGTCGGTGCTGCTGTTCAAGGGTTTGTGATTCCAAGGACACACGTCCTGGCAGATGTCGCAGCCGGCCACCCAGCCCTCCAGGCTCGCAGCGATTGGCGCCGGCAGCTGCTCGGCACGGTTTTCGATGGTGTGAAAGGCGATGCAGCGGCGCGCATCCACCACGAAGGGCTCGCTGATGGCGCCGGTGGGGCAGGCCTCGATGCAGGCGCGGCAGGCGCCACAGGCAGCTAAGGCCGGCGGGTCGGCAGGCAGGTCGGCCGTGGTGAGCAGGTGACCGATCAGCAGCCAGGAGCCGTGCTCCCGGCTGATCAGGTTGCTGTGTTTGCCAATCCAACCCAGGCCGGCTTCTTCCGCCCAGGCCTTATCGAGCAGCGGGGTGCTGTCCACGCAGGCGCGCCAACTGGCGCCGGGCACCTGGGATTCCAGCCAGCGACCCAGCGCCCTCAGCCGTTGATCGATCACCCGGTGGTAATCGCGCCCCCAGCCGTAGCGCGCCACGTTCAGGCTTCCAGGCGCCCGCTGGGCATCCACCCAATAAGAAAGCCCCACCGCCACCACACTGCGCACCCCCGGCAGCAGCGCCTCCACTGCTCTTCGGCGTGGATCAGCCATCCAGGCCATGTCGGCCTGATGTCCAGCTGCCAGCCAGCGCTCTAGGGCAGCTGTGCGCAGCCGCAGTCGGTCGCTACCGGCAGCGGAGGCGATGCCCACCGCTGCAAAGCCCAGCTGTCTGGCCTGTTGTTTGAGGGTGTCAGCTAGATCCACCACCCCTACGATTGCGCGATTGCGTCAGCACCACTGTGAGTTCAGCAGCGACCGGCCGTTTCGGCACCCTGTTCCGTTGGCTGGGCATCACCCTGGTGGTGTTGCTGGGTCTGCAGCTGCTCGCTGTGTTGGCGGTGAATGGCTGGGGTGAGGAGAGCTTCCGCCAGCTGCTCTCCACCACCCTGATCACGCAGTCGCCCATGGCCTTCGTGGGCATGTTGCTGATGCTGATCGGTCAGCGGCTTGATGAGCCAGTGCCCGGCCGCACCCCGCTGCGCTGGTTCGTTTGTGTGGTGAGTGGCCTGTTGGCCCTGGCCCTGTTGATCACGATTCCCGTGACCATCAGCGGTGATCGGGCCGTGAGCGATCAGGCCAACCAGGCCCTGTTGGCTCAGCGCGGTCAGCTGGAGATGGCCAAGGCCCAGATCCAGAACCCTGAGGTGATTGAGCAGGTGATCGCCCAAGGCGAGCAGGCCGGTCAGATCCCTGCTACCGCCACGGATGACCAGAAGAAACAGGCTGCTCAGGCCTTCATGAATCGTCAGCTCGGCCAGGCGGAGTCCCAGCTCAAGCAGGCTGAAAACCGCCGTGATCTGGCTGCCAACCAGCGCCGCATCGGCGGCACAGGTACGGCGGTGGTGTTGCTCGTGGCGTTTGTGCTGCTGGCCCTTGTGGCCGTTCTGTGAAGGCGCCTGGCTAAGTTGCGGTTTGGACTTTTTTCACCGGACGCCCCGGCCTGTCATTGGTGCAATCCAGTCCCAGACCTGAGCAGCCCCTGGGCGATCGCCTCCAGCAGGACCTCAAGAACGATCTGATCGCCGGCCTGTTGGTGGTGATCCCCTTGGCCACCACGATCTGGCTGGCCACCACGGTGACGCGCTTCGTGCTGGCGTTTCTCACCTCGATCCCCAAGCAGCTCAACCCGTTCCACACCCTTGATCCGATCCTTCAGGAACTGATCAACCTTGGCCTGGGCCTGTTGGTGCCCCTGCTCGGGATCCTGTTGATCGGTCTGATGGCCCGCAACATCGTGGGCCGCTGGTTGCTCGAGTTCGGTGAGGGCACGCTGCAGCGGATTCCTGTGGCGGGCTCGGTCTACAAGACGCTCAAGCAGCTGCTGGAAACGTTCCTCCGCGACAACTCCACTCGCTTCCGGCGCGTTGTGCTGGTGGAGTACCCCCGTGAGGGCCTGTACGCCCTCGGATTTGTGACTGGTGTCTTGGGCTCCACCCTCGCGGCCGGTTTTGATCAGCCGATGCTGAGCGTCTTTATTCCCACTGCCCCCAACCCCACCACCGGCTGGTACGCCGTGGTGCCGGAGGCCTCAGTGAAGGATCTCAACCTCTCGGTGGAGGATGCCTTCCGCACGATCATCTCGGCTGGAATCGTGAACCCCGACGAGCGTGAAACCCCCGCCAGCCGCAGCTTCTCAAGCCTGCTGGCCCAGCTCCGGGCTCCGGCCTATTCCCCCATCTCCTCCAACAAGGTCTGATGCAGAGCCGCACCGTTGCCCGTGAACTGGCTCTGCTGATGCTTGGCCAGATCAGCGATCGTCAGCCCGCTGCCGACACCCCGCTCGACACCCTGTTGCAACAGGCCCAGGCGTCGCTGAGCCAGCACGTGCGTGAAGCTCTTGATCAGGCCGCTAGCGATCTCCAGGCCGCCCAGCAGCAGCTGCTCGATAGCGAACTGCAGGATCAAGGCAGTGCCGAGCAACTGCCCAAGGTGCGGGAACATCTTCAAGACGGTTTGGCCCATGCCGAGCAAGGCCTCAACCGCCTCTCCGCCAGCCTCGAGCTACCGCGGCTGCTCATGCTCTCCGACCAGGACGAGATCCGTCGTGGTGCCGTGGATCGGGCTCGAGCGGTGTTGCGGGGCCGTGAGGATCTCGACCAGCGCCTCGATGCCGTGATGGAGGGCTGGCGCCTCACCCGCCTGCCGCGCATCGACCGCGACATCCTGCGCCTGGCCGCCGTCGACATCGAGCAGTTCAACACCCCCGCCGCCGTGGCCTGCAACGAGGCCGTTGAACTGGCCAACCGCTATAGCGACGAGCAGGGCCGCCGCATGATCAACGGCGTGCTGCGCCGTTTCATCAGCGCCCCTGCGAAGGGCTGAACAGGAGGCGCCGATGGTTTTCGACTGGTTCAATCGCAGCGCGGCCCCCCAGAAT
>JBIIDQ010000069.1:0-7854 GCA_044238295.1 Vulcanococcus sp. | reverse complement strand
CTGAGCGGTGTGGCCCGCACCGCTGTATGGGGGCTCCCAAGGGTGTACAGGCGATTCGCCCACTGCCGGCCGTTGTAGCGGCGGCCGGCGAACAGGTCATCGGCCAGAAACAACCGCAGCATCACACCACCGGAACTGTGGCCAATCAGGGTCACCTTGCCGGTGGCGGACTGGGCGGCCAATGCTTCAGCCTGTGCGGCCACCCGATCCAGCAACCGCCGCCAGCCAAAGCTCCAGGAGGTCAGCAACCAGTCGAAGCGGCTGGCTGGCACCAATTCCACAGCCTGTTGCGTCTGCTGCCGCAACCAGCTGCACATGGGCTGATAGGCGTCGTCAGTGATCAGAAATCCCCCCAGGATCAACACAGGTTGTGCAAGCACCAGTGGTTCATGCGGCGAACAGGGTCTATGGTGATGTCTTGGGCAGGCCGGCGAGCACCAACGCGCCGCACCGCTCAGCAGCCAAACCGAATCAGCAGTCCAACCGAAGTTGAACTGACAACCGTTATCTCGGTTTTCATCGAGTCAAGGCAATAGATAAAGCAACAACAACAAAACCATGACCATCAACAGTTCTCCGCACAAACCGGGGCAGATCGCGAATAGCTCCACTCCGCGTCCCAAGCCCCAGCAACACCAACGCCCACACCCGCATGCCCCCAGCTGGGAGGAACTGCTGGGTCGGCGCTGATCAACCTGGGCGCTACGGGAAAGCCTCGTTAGCTTGAAGCCAACTCATTTGGCACGAATGGCTCCGGAGCGGTTCTTTCTTGAACTCACACCACCCTCTGAACTGCTCCGGGATGCCCCCCACGTGGTGATTGTGGGCGCAGGATTTGCGGGTCTCAAGGCAGCACAGACCCTCGCCGGCAAAACGGTGCGGGTCACGCTGATTGACAAGCGCAACTTCAACCTGTTTCAGCCGATGCTGTATCAGGTGGCGTCAGGTCTGGTCTCCCAGACAGATGTGGCTTCACCGCTGAGGATCATGCTCGGCAGTGCACCCAACATCCAGATCCTGCTGGGGGAAGTGGAGGAGATCGATCCCACCGCCAAGGAGGTGGTGTTCAACGAACGCCGCCTGCGCTACGACCACCTGATCGTCGCCGCCGGCGCGGCCAGCACGTTCTTCGGGCACGACGAATGGGCTGACTTCGCAACCCCAATGAAGACGTTGGAGGATGCCTACGGCATTCGCAAACGTGTGCTCACCGCGCTCGAGGAAGCCGAACAAACGCCCGATCCAGAACAGCGGCGGCTATTGCAATCGGTGGTGGTGGTAGGGGGCGGCCCAACCGGTTGTGAGCTGGCGGCCTCCCTCAACGACCTGATGCGCCACACGCTGGAGCGCGACTTCAAACAGATCGATCCCAACATGTGCAAGGTCACCTTGGTGGATCCGGGTGATCGGGTGCTGCGGGCCATGGATCCGCAGCTCTCCAAGGCGGCCGGCGACCACCTCAGGCGCTGCGGTGTGGACCTGTTGCTGGGCGGCCGCGTGAAATCCATCGAGGCTGGAAAACTGGTGCTCACCACCAAAGAATCTGAGGTGACCCTGGAGGCCAAGACGATCTGCTGGACAGCCGGCGTGGCGGCTTCACCCCTGGGCAAACTGCTCGCCGATCACACCGGTTGCGCAATTGATCGCGGTGGCCGCATTCCGGTGGAACCCGATTTCTCAATCCCTGGCCACCCGGAGATTCGCGTGGTGGGTGATCTCTGCAGCTACAGCCATACCAACGACGGCAAACCTCTACCCGGCATGGCAGGACCCGCTGTGCAGATGGGGGTTTGGGTAGCAAAAGATATCCTGGCCAAAACGCAGAACCAGAGCCACCAGCCCTTTGCCTTTATAGATTTCGGCACGATGGCGGTGGTGGGGCCGCTGTTTGCAGTTGCCGACCTGCGCGGCTTGAAGTTCACAGGCCCCTTCGGCTGGTTGCTCTGGGGCCTGGCTCACCTGGCCTTCATGCCTAACGCAGAAAACCGCCTGACCGTGCTCACCAAATGGCTTTGGGTGATCTTCACCCGCGAGCGCTCGGCCCTGGTGATCACTGAAGCGCCTTCATGAGCCGCTTGTCAGTGGAGCAGTCGCCTCATCGGCAATGCCTTTGAGGGCGTGATACACGGGCTGATCCACTACCAGACGACTCACATAGGCCCCCAGCACAGACGCCAACAGCAACCCAGGCAAGAGCTGTTGATCACCGGCCATGCGCACAGCAAACAGCACAGCCATCACCGGTAGCTGAGTGGCACCGGCCAGTCCAGCCACCATGCCGAGCGCAAGGCCCATCTGGGGAACCATGCCGGCATCACCCAAGGTCTGGCCCAGCACGGCACCGAAGGCGAACGACGGATCAATTAATCCGCCAGGGATGCCTGCGCCAAGGGCGAGCACTGGGCCGATCACCCGCAACAGCAACGTCAACAAATCCCCCGCCACTCCAGGCAACAGATAGCTAGTGGGGGATCCACCTTCGATCATGTGACGCATCAACAATTCGCCATCGCAGCCAGAGGCTCCACCGCTGAGCAACAGAAATACACTCAGCGCTCCCCCAAGGAGGAGGCCGATCCGCAGCGGTTGTCGCTGAACGATCCGCCCAAACAAGCGAGTGGCCGATAGCAAGGTCCGCGCAAACAACGCACCCAGCCCACCCGCCAATACACCGATCGGGATCGCCCACCCCAGCTGGATCAACTCCGCAGGTGCTTCAACCACCATCCCGAGCGCGAACTCCGGTTCGCCGACGGCACTACTCACGGCAGCCGCCATGGCGCTGATCACCAGAGCTGGCCAGATCAGCCGCATCGAGAAGGTGCCAAGAAACTCCTCAGCCACAAACACCACACCCATCAGCGGTGTGTTGAATCCACCGGCGAGACCGGCACCACCGGCAACCGCCATCAGATCGGAATGCTCCAGATCCCCCAACCAGCGCGGGAAGCGACGCCGCAACCACAAGGCGGCGGAAGCACCGATCTGCACCACCGGGCCTTCACGGCCCATGGGCATCAGGCTAAGGCTGGCCAGCGACCACAGCACCAGGCGCTGAAGGCTCGGGACTAGACCCAGCAGCGCAGGTGCCTGCTCCGGCTCCTCAATGCTTGTCATCGTCTGGGGAATGCCCGATCCCTTGCCGCGGCGAAACACACCGCTCTGCAACACCATCAGCAGCGGGAACACCACCAGCGGCGAGCAGGCCAGGAGCACCGTGAGGGGGCGCCAGGCTGATCCACTGAAGGCCGGCAGCAGGCTGAGCAGCTGATCACCCCAGCGGTCCACCAAATTGAAGGGCCAGCACAACAGCCCCACGAACAAACCGAGAACCGCCAGCTGCAGCAGCCGCTGGATCAGACCCTTCAATGACGTCATGACAGCCGTTTCTGAGCGCGTCCAAGAATCAGCGCGATCAAGATGGCTACGTATAGCTGACCCGAGATGGTGATCACGTTGGCGATCACCTGAGCATTGATATTGCTCGGGGTGAGCACAGTGGTGCCCACGGTGGTGAGCAAGCCGAAGGAGGCGGCCATCAGGGAAGGAGCCATGGACAGACTGCCAAGAGCAACATCTGAAGGCGGCAGTGCCGACAGCACGAAGGCTGAGGGCTGCAACACCCACAAGGCGGACAGCAGCACGCCACCGGCGATGCCAACCGTGAGATAACCCGCAGCCGCACCGAGCACCACCGACATGGTGACAAAAGGCTCACGAATCAACGACTTGACCTTTCGAATCACCGTGAGAAGCAGGAAGAGAACCCACACCACCACATGGGGCACGGTGAGCTGTCCTGCCAGCGCCGGGCTCCACAGCAAGGCGGCATGCCAAACCACCTGCATGGTGATGGCCAGACAGCCGAGGATGTACATCAGCGGTCGTGTGGTCTTCAGGGAACTGAAACGACTCACGAACACCATGAACACCGTGGCCTGCCCGATCAACATCAGCGACAGGAGCTGCGGGAAGAGCTGAGCCACCGGCAGCAACAGCACCATGGACAGCTCATAAGCGAGGGTGATCCGATAACCGAGATGCCGGCCACGGATCCGCTTGAGCTGTTCACGGGTCAGCCTCACAGGCCAGGGCTGCTTTGCATGATGCCGCCATCAGCAAAGATGCTGGTGGCTGTGATGTAGCTGGCAGCATCGCTGGCCAGGAAGGCCACCACCTTGGCGATCTCATCAGGCTGAGCCATGCGCCCCATGGGAATGGCCGAGTTCAGCTTGGCCAAGAGCTCGGGGTTGTTCATGGTGGAGTCGTTGATCGGGGTCGCCACTGCGCCAGGCCCCACGTTCACGATCGACACACCCTTGGAAGCCAATTCCACACCAGCGGTACGGGTGAGCATGCGCACGCCACCTTTGGCCACGCAGTAGGGCGTGTTGTTGGGCATCGGCCAGTCCTCGTGCACCGAGGAGATGTTGATGATGCGACCGCCGCTGCCCTGAGCGATCATCTGCTTGGCGGCGTACTGGGTGGCGAAGAACACACCGCGCAGGTTCACGTTCAGCACCTTGTCGAAGTCCTCTGGGGTGGTGTCGAGGATCGAGGTGCGGGTTTCGATGCCGGCGTTGTTCACCATCACATCGAGCCGGCCGTAGCGATTCACCGCTTCCTGCACCAAGCGCTGCAGATCATCGAGCTTGCCCACATCGGCTTGGACGCCAAAACAGGTGCCACCCAGTTCACCGATTTCCTGCTCGATCGCTTGGGTCGCCTCAGGGTGTGAGCGGTAGTCGATCACCACACGGGCGCCGAGGCGAGCGACCACCTCCACGATCGATTTACCAATTCCGCTGTTGCCACCCGTGACGATGATCACCTTGCCCTTGAGCAGGTTGGAGAGGGTCTCGAGGGCGTAGGGGTTCGATGAGGTCATAACGATGGCCCCGCCAACGGGGACAAACTGGGTGGACGCTAGTTGGAATAAACACTCCTGCCCGCCATCTGCAACACCGCAGCCATGAGCAGGCACTCACATGACATAGCGGTGACATTCCTGGCAGGTTCCCTACGGTAAGCATCGTTCCGATCTGCTTGGCGATGTCCACTGGTGCGATTCGCAGAGCAATTCACAGCGACCGTTTTCCTAAGCCGGTGGCCTCTTACAGCCAGGGCTTCCAGATGGGCAACATGCTGTTCATCACCGGCCAGCTGCCGGTGGATCCCACAACCAACCTGAAAGTGGGTGACGGTGACATCACCCTCGAATCCAGGCAGGTGATGCGGAATATGCAAGCGGTGCTCGAGGAAGCCGGTTTTGGTTTCGAGCACCTGGTGAGCGCCACTGTCTATCTCACCAACATCGAAACCCTCGACACCTTCGACGCCGTGTGGCAGGAATATTTTCCGGATCCGCAGGCCTACCCCTCCCGTGCTGTGGTGGAAGTTTCTGCACTTGTGCTGGGCATCCAGCTTGAGATCTCAGCCATCGCTATCAAGGACTGAGAACACTGAACATGAGCGACCCTTTCAGCCTGGCGCCCCCACCCGAGACGTACTGGCATCTATGGACGGGTAACGACGGCATCAGCCGCCAGCAGCAGTGCACGATCAGCCAGTTTCAGCTTGGACAGCTGGGTCCAGGCGATTCACCTCAGTTCTCCAGGCCACTGTTTGATCAGGGCAATGCCTTTGTCACCTACCTCCCGGTGGGGTGGACAGCTGATTGGCACGAAAACCACGTTCCCAAGTGGATCTATGTGCTGCGCGGCGCCTGGTCTGTCCAAAGCATGGATGGACAGATCACGATCATGCGCGCCGGCGAGTATTCCTTCGGTGGCGATCAGGGCTGCATCGCTACCCCCGAAGGCCATCAAGGGCACCTCTCCGCTCAAGTGGGCGATGAGCCTTGCGTGCAGCTGATCATTCAAGGCAACGACGATGCCTGGAGACAGGCTCCGCCGGGATTTTTCCAATGAAACAACCCTCCGGCTGCACCGAGAGCTACGACCCGCGCTTCGAACAGCTGGTGCTGTTCAACGCCGAGCTCGAACTCCTCGCAGATGGCTTCCGCTGGCTAGAGGGGCCGGTGTGGTTTGGGGATCACCACTGCCTGCTGTTCAACGACATCCCGAACAACCGCACCTTGCGTTGGAGCGAACATCACGGTGTGAGCACCTTTCTGGAGCCATCGGAGTTCGCCAATGGCCAAACCCGCGACCGGGAAGGCCGGCTGATCCAATGCCACCACAGCAGCCGGTGCCTGACTCGGCTTGAGCACAAGGGCACCACCACCACCTTGGTGACCGAGGCCAACGGCCTTCGGCTCAATGCCCCCAATGATGTGGTGGTGAAGAGCGACGGCTCCATTTGGTTCAGCGACCCTCTCTACGGCCTGATGAACGACTACGAGGGAGGTCACCAGAGCTCAGAGCAACCACCGGCCCTGTACCGGTTTGAACCCAACAGCGGTCGCATCCATGCCGTCGCCGCTGACTTTGACGGCCCCAACGGGCTGGCCTTCTCCCCCGATGAACAGTTGCTCTACGTCGCCGAATCGGGTGCACCCGGCGCAAGCGAGCCGCGCCAATACATCCGCCGCTTTCAAGTGGGCAGCGATGGCTGCAGCCTGAGCGGCGGAGAGATCTTCCACAAGATCAGCCCAGGCTGGGCCGATGGCTTCCGTGTGGATGAGCACGGCAACCTCTGGTGTGGCGCAGCCGATGGCGTACATGTGATCGCGCCCGATGGCGCCCTGATCGGCAAGGTGCTGGTGCCCAAGCGCGTGTCGAACCTCTGCTTCGGCGACCGCTACGGCAGCCGCCTGTTCCTCTGTGCCTCCACCACGATTTACAGCCTGTTCACCGCCACCCGCGGCGCCAGCTGGCCCCACTGAAATTCCCCACTGAACCGAACCATGGCCAACCCGCAGCTCGAAAGTTTTCTCAAGCAGGTCAAAGGAGATGCAGACCTGCTGGCGCGCTTCAGCGCCTGCCCCAACCTCAATGCCATTGCCGCCCTGGGAGCTGAGCAAGGCTTCAGCTTCAGCGGTGTAGATCTGGTGAAACACCAGGCGGAGGCCACGCTGCGCCTCAGCGAGAGCGATCTCGAAGCCGCCGCTGCAGGGGTGGAGCTCGAGGGGCACCTCTGGCTGATGAAGATTGTCTGGGGCTGAGCCAACGATGCGCACCATTGCCGCCCTTGAACTCGCCGACTGCCGCCGCATCGCCGCCGCCGCCGAGGCGATGGCCGCTCAACACCAGGCCACAGTGAGCCTGGCCATCTGTGATGCCGGAGGCCATCCCCTGCTGGTGGTGCGGCTCGATGGGGCCAGCCCCTCCAGCACCGCCGTGGCCACTGCCAAAGCGCGGATGGCTGCACTGAACGGCAAACCCACCGCCGACCAGGAGGCCGCCATCAACGGCGAGCGGCCAGCCCTGCTGCAACTGACCGGTGTGTTCAAAGAGTCGGCGGTGGCCATGGGCGGCGGGCTGCCGCTGGTGCACAACGGCACCTGCATTGGAGCCGTTGGGGTGTCGGGAATGACGCCCGATCTTGATGGCGCCATCGCTGCCACGGCAGCGGCGGCTCTCCACAGCAATCCCAGCTGAGATCCAGCGATGACAACGCCCCACATCCGCAGCATCGGCTTCACCTGCCGCGATGCCGAGGCCCTGGCCAGCTTCTACACAAGCCATCTGGGCTGCCGACGCCAGGAGTGCTTGGAGCTCGAGGCCGGCTCCTACGCCGAACTGATCGGTCTGCCGGGCAGCCGCCTCAAGCTGCTGTGGCTTCAGTTGGGCGCCGAACAACTCGAACTGCTGGAGGTGCTCGAGCTGGGAGCGGGCTTACGCCCCGGCCGTTCCATTCCCGCCGATTCCCACAGCAACGACCTCTGGTTCC
>JBIIDQ010000070.1:0-7854 GCA_044238295.1 Vulcanococcus sp. | reverse complement strand
CACCCAGATCTGCTGCTGCAGCTCATCTCCGCCATAGACGGTGACCTGAGCCACACCTGGGATCTCCAGGAGCTGATTTTCAAAACTCGACTGCACCAGCCGGCGCAGCTCCAGTTCCGTCGTGGGACCGTTGCCCTTCAACGTGAAGGCGAACTGAAGGATCGTGCCCAGCGGGGACACGAGCGGAGAAATCTCGGGGGCACTGGCATTGGCAGGCAGCTCGCCTCGAATCGGCTGGAGCCGTTCGGCAACGGCCTGGCGCGCTTTCTCAAGGTCGGCGTTCTGATCGAACACCACCTGCACCATCGAGAGGCCCACCTTCGACGAGGAGCGCACCGTGTCCACTCCAGGCAGACCATTCACCGCCGCTTCGATCGGCAGGGTGATGCGGGCTTCCACCTCCTCCGGTGACAGGCCATCCGCCGTCGTCTGCACATCCACTTGTGGCGGTGCAAAGGGGGGGAAGACATCCAGCGGCATCTGCCGGATCGCCACCAGCCCCCAAAGGCTGATCACAATGGCGGCCGCCACGATCAGCCAGCGCCTGGCGATCGAGAAGCGGAGCGTGGCATTGAGGGCGCGATCGAGCATGGGCGGATCGGGAGACCGGAGCAGAGGGTTGAGCGTTCAACGACAGGCGCCGAAACCGGCGCAGTTCGCTACTTCGAGCGGCGTCCAAGACGCGTCACGGCAACACCTCCCAAGACCACCACTCCCACCACCGCGGCTCCAACGCCCCAAGGATTGAGCTTCGGCTCGGAAGGCGCTGCCAGATTGGAGGCCACCGGTGGGGTGGCGGGAGCGGCCGATTCGCTCTGCTGGCTCTTTTTGGATTCGGCATAGAGGGAGAGGGCGCCCTGCACCACCACCTCGTCCGTGGGGTCAATCCCACTGGTGATGGAGACCCGGTCGCCGCTGCTCGCCCCGGCTTCGACGAACACCGGGTCGTAGGTGCTGCCGCTCTTCACGAACACCAGCGACTGGCCATCCGCATCCACCACGGCAGCCGAAGGCACCGTGAGGCCCTGCGGCCCTTGTTGCGGCTTCTCGATGATCACCCCCAGCAGGGCGTCGGTATCGGCGTTGGCCTTCACCTGGCGCACGTCGCCCTGCTGCTGAAACTCATCGCCGTGGCCAACGTGCGCATGAACCGGAAGCAACCCGCCAAGCAGGGTTGCGGCAGTCAAAGCGAAGGTGAGACTGAGCTGGCGAAGACGAGACACAAATGCTGAGCGCATGGACGTTGAGCAGAAGATCGCGCACTCCTCATGAAAAACAAGTGAAATCAACTGCCCCCACTAGCATCCACTGACCGTGCCCATTCCTGATGCCGCCGCCGATTCTGGTGGTGGAAGACCAGCACGAACTGGCCGGGATCGCGCAGACCGTGCCGCAGTGCCAGGGCCGTAGGGGCGAGCATTGCGCCGATTGACTGGTTCCACATCAGTCGGTGGCTACAGCCAAGGAAAGCCGTAGAGCGCTAAACACTTAATCAAGGAAGCGGAAGCCCAGATGAAGCAGGCCTGCTACAAAAAACTAAAAGACCAGCGAAGATACTCCAAAAGAGTGATCCAATTTGGGCTACACAACTCACAAAAAGATCTTTTGTTATCCAAAACACAAAACTGCGATGACAGCTTTTAGCCCTCCAGCTTGAGAAGATTCTGGGCCTAAAAGCCGCTCAAGGATCCCTTCCGAACACATCCTCTTGGGATATTGGACGCCGCTTCACCGATGCGGATCCAGCGACCTGGTGTACTCAAAGATCCCAAGAAGTCCACCATCGCCATCACCTTCAAAGATTGTCCTGGTCAACGTGTCAGATTTCATATTCACGCTACCAAGCACAAGCTCTCGATCATCAAGGCTGATCATGAAGAAGCTCTTCTCAAATGGCTGAACGCCTACGATGTAGCCCTCAGTGACAAGATCACCGCTACTCGAATCGATGTAAGAAACAAGAGCCGTGAGCGCGCCACTTGGATCACGGGAAAACTCAAGCTCCCCAAAGGGCTTAGACGGAGCGGCGTAATTAATAATGCCGTCATCTACTTCTGTGATGCCAACATAGTCCGCATACCAGTAGCCATCAACAAGATAGTCAGTAATCTTGTCAAGCTTTGCCTGAAACTTCTTGCTGTTCCTGGCTTGCGCCCTGCTCGAAGGTTGTGCAACCATTTAGGTTCATCTGTGGTTTTGGGCAAAATAGTAAACCCCTCAATGCCTGCATGAGCTCGTAGCAATCGTTAATAGCTTGACGCGTTGCAAATGCCAGCCTGAGGCGATCACTGCACTCCACAAGAGAATTCACGCGACATGGCTCCGCTTACCTGCTGCGAGGGCTACAGACAGATTTGCCCGATCAATACGAGTCGTACGATTAGCCAGCCCCCATCTTCCCAGGACTCACCGGGTGGTGGCGCTGAAGTAAAAACTCAATCAACCAAACCCTCCAACCAGAGGCCAGCAGGCATCAGCCGCGGCTAGGCTCCTGAGATACGGTCGAGTTGCGGGCCTGGGGGGAGGACCACAAGGCAGACTAGAACTCCAACATCTGACGAAGCAGCCCTTCCAGAGCAACTGATACCAGGGAAGACAAAACAGCTTCCACGCCGACTTTCTCGGCCACTTTCGTGATCTCCGGCGACGGATCCAAAGCTTTTCTTAACTCTTCAAGCAGAAGAACAACTTAGTCTGAAAGGAAATCTTTCCCCGAGGAAAGCACCGATGAAGCGCGCATTCCTGGCATTGATGGCGATGAGTGCATTACCTGCCAATGCTGGATCAGTCGTCACGATCACATCCGCACAAACAGCAGCACAGCTATTCTGCTCAGCCAACATGGCCAGCGAGGCCATTGTGATCATCGCGGCTTCAACCCTGAAGGACCTCACCAGCATTAAGTGTCCTCAAGGGGACTTCCGGGTGCGATTGAGAGAGATGAAGCAGGAAGATCCCGGCCATATTGTTGCCAACATTGATCCCCCCAAAGGAGCTGCCAAGGCCTTCGACTGCGACTCCAAGTTTGATATCGGCCAGAAGATGGTTGCTTTCAATTGCTTACGTTCAAGTCTCGAAGCGAAGGATCACACCAGATGAGCAGGCAATGGAACCCGATCATGCGGTCATCCTGAAATGAAAAGAGGATCCCGAAATGGGCCAATCGAGCCAACAATGTCGTGCCTCTGAGGCCAATCATTGCCAAAGGCAGCTTTGCCAGCCTCCGAGGACGCTCCTATCCCTGTTGCCAAGAAGTTACCTAGGGCGGTGAGCAGATTCGCTTGATTGAACACCTGATCCGCAAAGCGCATCCCGCCACCACTGCTTGGCCCGGCCCCGGCAAAATCAGCCAACGGCTTATCACCGAAGGCATCCGGCCGCAGCAGCACAACATGCCCAGGCCGCTTTGCACCCCATTTCAAAGCCCAGCTATCCACGCCCCGTTCGGCAGAAACGGCAGCAACTGCCTGGGCGGATGCCACTGTTGCGGGGGGCCGCCAAAGGTGTTGCCATCTGGAGGAACCAACCGATCCATGAGGGCGTCGCCCAAGCCCAGCACCTGGGCCTGGAGGCTCGCATCAAAAGAACGAAGCCACTTTTGCCCCGGGTTCTTCTCCGAGAGCTCGCTGACGCAGTTGCTGAACCACACCACTGCGCTTCAGCTGGATTATGGCGAGGTTGATGCTCTGCACCGTGGCCTCGGGCAATCGCGGCGAGAGACCAAAGCCTTGCAACTCTGGCCTGACACCCGAGATCGAAAGAACCGGTGTAAGGCTTCCAGACGATTTTTGGGCCATGAGGTAGCGGAGTTGCAGTTCATCGGCGAGCACCGCATCGATACGGTGCTGGTTCAGCAGAGCCAAAGAACTGCCAATGGAGGTTACCGGCACGGCAGCGCTAACACCCAGCTCCCGCAGCAGCTCCTCGCTGACCGTGCCCGGCTTGTAGGCCACTCGCAACTGGGCGATGTCGCGGACGCTCCCAAACGTGCGGCTGGCACGGCCCCTGGCTTCCTCCACCAGTTCAACGGTGAGGAAGCCCACCAGAACGGCGCTGGAAACATTCCGAACGAGGTAGCCGACCATCAACACCCCACGGCCACGCGAGGTGTTGACGATCTCCGAATCACCCTCGCCGGTGAGCAAGATTGTGAAGATCTTGATTAGGCGATGCAAGGGAGCCTGACCCGTTTCACGCACCTGTGCGGCATGGTTTTCGAACCGCCACACAGTCGCTGACATTAATACCAATACCAGCAGAAGTAGAACCACCAAGCGCCACAGTGAGGGGCTTAGCAAGGCCTCGACGAAAGCCGATGCAAGGCTGAAGTGATTGTTGGCCACGAGCACCGCCTGGCCATTCTCTTGGAACGGCAGGCTGAAGCGGTACTGCTGGAGCCGATTGGGGGAGATGTTGATGCACTCCACCGCCACATCCAGCTCACCGCTCCGGGTGGCCTCAAGCATCACCTTGATCGAGGGCATCGGCTTCAACACGTAGGGCAGCGCTGCCCGATGGGCTACCCGACCCCAGAGCTCCACCGCCAGCCCGGTCCAGGCACCTCCCTCCCTGTAGCTGCAGGGCTGGCTGCCATCGACCACGCCGACCCTGAGCACGGAACCCTGCTGCTGGCCGCGAGCAGGGAACACCAGCCCAAGCGCCAACAGGGGTAGCAACAACCCGAACCCGACCCGCTTCAAGCTGCCTCGAAACCTAATGGTGCAGTCTGCAGATGCTGCACCAAGAAAACAATGATGCCGGTAGTGGCAGCAAGGAACGGATAAGCCTCTAGTTGATCCAGAGCGACACAACGCACCTACTGGGAGACCAGCGGCTGGCTCAGTTGCCACAGCCCGTGAAGGCGATCCAGCACCCGCTTAACTTTGCCGTTTAGGAACGCAAAGGGCAGGTGAAGGCCTTCACAGACCATCAATGATGGTGAGCAGCTTCAGCATCCTTGACTGTGTTGTGCACCGTGCCAGCCGGATGCTCGGGGGGCGCATAAATTACATAAACCTTGAGGGGCACACGACCCGTATTCATCACATTGTGCCAGTAACCGCCAGGAATCAATATGGCCGAGTCTTCGAACACTTGTTGATCAAAGGTCAGCTGATCCTTTGTAGCCCCCATCACAACACGGCCAACACCTTGTTCAACGCGGATGAACTGGTCACCTAGATCATGCTTCTCGAGGCCAATCTCTTCACCCGGCTTAAGCGACATGACGGTCATCTGAAGGATGCTGCCGGTCCGCTGCGTTGATCGCAAACGACTTTTATTCACAGTCAAGCTGTCAATATTCACCACCCAAGGTTGCTTGCCGTTGTCGCTGCCAACAGGATCCTTCCCAAAGGATGGCTTTGAAGCAACCACAATCAGGATGGCAACTCGATCTGCCATCCAGCACGCTCGAAAGAGTTGGCATCAGGCAAGCCGCTCTTCAAATTCGACGAATCCTGAGCATCGGTGTCTCGCCTTCATAGCCTTGGTTGTAGGCAGTTTCTTCAAGGCTGGCCTGCCAACAGGCGGGAAGATCAGCCAGCAATGGCTTGACATAGGGATGCACCCTCGCTGGCCGCGTGATCGTATGGGCGGGGTAAAGACGCACTTCCTCTCGGCAGAGCCGCAGTAACTCGCGTAGCCCACGACGATGCCATCTCAGATCAAACGGCGATGGCTCATACAGGCCCCCATCAGCCCTTGGCGAGTAACTGAACATGAAGTGGCCACACAGCACAAGGTCGAAGCTTTTGTCGGGAAGGCCAAGTTCGGGAAGCGCACCCGCTGCGTACGACGTTGGATGATCGCGGTGGTCGTTCAAAAACAGTTCCAGCGCGACCAATTTGTCGTTGCAGTAGGACTCCAGATCGAAATCCGGGCGCTGGCTGTCCGATTGGCGCAGGCGTTCGAGCGTCAAACGCACATCGTTGCGGCAGCGGCGCTCCATCTCATGAGCCGGCAAGGCGTAGAGCGGATCCACCGCAAGCGTCTCCACGCCGTAGTGCCGGGCAAGTGCAGTGAACGACCCCGGGCCGCCTGGACAGTCCAGCACCCGCTTACCTCGCCATTGCGCCAGATCAAGATTGAAGAAGGAGCTAGTTTCTTCGCCTGTGCGGCCAAAGAAAACAACGCGAGGCAATTCCATCTCAATTAGGCGCAGTGCCGCGTGGATCCAGTGTGGTCGGGAGTGCTCCATAGGCTCGGGCGTTGAGGGCCTCGTTGCATGACCGGAAGCCTCGGCGTATCAACAACTGGAGACCTGTAGAACAATCATCAGGAACGATCACACGGCAATAGCAAAAAAGGATCCGGCATTCGGCAGGTCTTTCAAAGCTGCAACTGATCGAAGCACTGTGGGGATATCGGCCAGGTCGTCATACCGATATGCGCATGATTGATGTTCACATCGCTCGCTTACGCCAGAAGCTGGAGCCAGACCCCAAGAACCCGGAATTCATTCTCACGGCGAGAGGGCAAGGCTACCAATTTCAGCGATTCCCCGAGCTAGCAGGCTGATGGTTCGTACACGCATTTGCCGAAAGGCGAGGTGATCCGCAGCTTTCTGGCTGCTGAATCACCCCTATTTGGGGGCATCGCGAATCCGCGCAGGCGGAGAGACTGGTTCAAACACCACCCCGGAGGTCCGCCATGACGGACTCCTCACAAACCCGCCCCACAACTGCCCCAATTGCTCGGAACTGTCTTGGCCGGACCTGCCTGAAATGGAGTGAAGACGGCGAACTCACCGCCATCGATCTGGGCCTGGTCTTGGCACGGCTTGCTCAGGTGGACCAGCAGTTGACCAGCACTCCACAGGAGCTCAGGCAGAAGCTGCCCTGTCAATCGATGAGCTGAAGAGCGTCCCACGGCGCATCCAATCCGGCTCACGATCACCAAGTCGAAGCAGCGCTGATTGGGCCCTCAGTGAGGAGGTTCATGAGACCTCGGCTCAAAATGTTCTCCAACCTCGGCCCGTGGAGACATGGAGTGGGTGGAGGTGTGATGAGCAGCCAGCTGCCCTGAGCCCTCATTCATCAGTTCCCACTCCATTTGGATACGGAGCCGGGGAACGTGAACTTCAGCGCCGGCTTTATGCTGCCAGCGAAAGTCTTATCTAATGATGTTCGCCAATCAAATCCTTCACAACCGGCGAAAGAGCAACAGCTAGGGCGTGATGACCTTCTTCACAAAGGTGAATCCCATCACCCCCGACACTCACAACTTGGTTGGAGTCAAGGAAACTGCAGCCGACTTCACGACACACGGCAGCATAGTGAACAGGTAACTGGCCCGAGCGGTCTGCAGCGCCCTCAAAATGTTGCGCCATGAGATCAGACATGGCTCCAAACCTAGGTGGCGCAACCACCAGAATCTTGGGTGGCTCTTGATCCGAACCAGTTTCACTTTTCAGCACAATCTGCAGAAGAGCAGCCAGGCCACGTGCCGACTCATAGGCCGACACGTTTAAGTGATGTTTGAGGTCATTCGTGCCGAGCATGATGATCAGCAAGTCGACTGGTCGATGAGTTTCAAGAACAGCCAGCAAGCTTCTACGGGCATTACGACCATCACGAAAAGGCTCATCAAACGCCGTTGAGCGTCCATTGAGACCTTCTTCAATAACGTGACAGGAGTGCCCTAATAAATGCTGCATCACGCCTGTCCAGCGCTGAGTGCGTGGCAGACGCTCACCAGTAAGCGGGATATATCCCCAGGTATTCGAGTCCCCAAAACAGAGAATCGACTTCTCACGTGTCATCAGGATGAGGGTCGCAGCCTGATCGTGGTTTAGCCGAATTTGCGTCGCCTGACAGCACGTGCGCATGAGATCAGCACTTGCAACTCCATGGG
>JBIIDQ010000068.1:0-7858 GCA_044238295.1 Vulcanococcus sp. | reverse complement strand
GGCGATCCACCCCATCGCCGTTGCGACCTCTTCGGGCTCTCGCTCAGCTGGGAACTGGATGGTCCGGTACTGCTCGATCTGCTCGAGCAGCAGCGCATCCCCATCTGGGCGGCCGAGCGCGGGGATAGCGATCCGATCGTGTTCGGGGGCGGACCGGTGCTCACCGCCAACCCCGAACCCCTGGCGCTCTTCTTCGATGCGGTGCTGCTGGGGGATGGCGAGCTGCTCCTACCGGCCTTCATCGATGCCCTGCAGGAGTGCCGCGAGATGCCGCGGCCAGAACGGTTACGGCGGCTGGCCCAGGTGCCGGGTGTTTACGTGCCTGCCCTGTATGCCCCGCGTTATGGCAACGAGGGTGAGCTGCTGGCCGTGGAGCCCACGGAAGCAGGCATCCCGGCCACGGTGGCGAAGCAAACCTGGCGGGGCAACACGCTCAGTCACTCCACGGTGATCACACCGGAGGCGGCCTGGCCCTCCATTCACATGGTGGAGGTGGTGCGCAGCTGCCCGGAGCTCTGCCGCTTCTGCCTGGCCAGCTATCTCACCCTGCCGTTCCGCACTCCGAGCCTCGACGACGGCCTGATCCCCGCTGTGGAGAAAGGCCTCACCGCCACCCAGCGCCTGGGGCTGCTGGGGGCCTCTGTCACCCAGCACCCGCAGTTTGCGGATCTGCTGCAGTGGCTCGATCAAGACCGCTTCGAGAGCACCCGGGTGAGCGTGAGTTCCGTGCGGGCCGCCACGGTGACGCCCGAACTGGGGCGGATCCTGGCCAAACGGGGCAGCAAATCGCTCACGATCGCGATCGAGAGCGGCAGCGAGCGGATGCGCGAGGTGGTGAACAAGAAGCTCGCCACTGAGGAGATCTATGCCGCTGCCCGCTACGCCAAAGAAGGCGGGCTGAGCGGGCTGAAGCTCTACGGAATGGTGGGGCTCCCCAGCGAGGAGGAGGCGGATGTTGAGGCCACGGCCGAGCTGCTGCTGGCGCTGAAGAAAGCCACGCCCGGGCTGAGGCTGTCGCTTGGGGTGAGCACGTTTGTGCCCAAGGCCCACACCCCCTTCCAGTGGCAGGGAGTGCGGCCCGAGGCCGAGAAGCGCTTAAAGCTGCTGGGCAAACGGCTCAAGCCCAAGGGAATTGAGCTGCGGCCGGAGAGCTACGGCTGGAGCGTGATCCAGGCCCTGCTTTCCCGCAGCGACCGGCGCCTGGCGCCGGTGATCGCCGCCGCCCGTGGCCGCCACGAAAGCCTGGGCGGCTGGAAACAGGCCTACCGCGCTGTGCGCGAGGGTGTCGCCTCAGGCTCGGCCCCACTGCCGCCTGCCTGGGAGGAGGTGATTCACGCGAGCTGGGGCGGCGAACAGGTGCTGCCCTGGGAGCACCTGGAAGGCCCTCTACCCAAAGCAACCCTGCTCAAGCATCAGCAGGAAGCCCTGGCTTAGCGCTCCCCCAGCGCAACCCCGCCAGCAATACCCAGCCGGCGATGTTGATACGGCTGTCGTACATCGGGATATCGCTGGCATGCAGCGCCGCAAGCATGAAGGCGGCAGCCCACCAGGCCCGATCAAACACCGGGCCTTTGAGCATCCCCTGGCGCACGCCACGGATGTACAACCAGAGCACCAAAGCCACCACCAACACAGCCACCGGCAAGCCGTGGCTGAAGGCCAGGTCAAAGGCGATGTTGTGCGGGTGTCCGTGCCAGCGCCCGGTGCGCAGCGGATAAATCACACTGAAGGCGGCCGCTCCCCAACCGAGCCAGGGGCGTTCGGCGATGAGGCTGGAGGCGATGCTCCACTGGGTGATCCGCAGCGAAGCGAGCTTGCGCTGACTGTGATGGTTGAGGTCGTTCAATCGTCCCCAGATCGACTGCGGCACCAGGGCACGGGCGGGGTCCTGCAGCAGCGCCGGAACACCGGGCAAGGTGGCCAGCAAGACAGGCAGCAAGGCCAACGCCATCAACGGCAGCAACCAAATCCAGCTGGCAGGGCCCGCCACCAGCGGCACCGCCATCAACATCACCCCCCAGGCATTGCGGGAATCAGTGAGAAGCATCGAGGCCACCTGAGCCACCACCAGCACAAGCACCACCAACAGGCGCCAGCCACTGCCGGTGATCCGTGCACGCCAGCGCGCCCAGCAGCCGATCAACGCCGCCAGCAGCAGGGGCCAGCTCAACGACAACCAAGCGGCCGAGATGTTGGCGTAATCGAACAGGCCGGAGAGCCTGCCGGTGGGATTACCGCCTTCCTTGAGATGCCAGATCACGGCACCGCCCAGGATCTGCCAGGGGCCATGCCAACTCAACCAGATCTGACCCAATCCGGTTACCAACACCGGAACAGTGCCGGCTGCGATGGCCAACCCAATCCGGCGCCGGGCCGGGGGGTCGGCAACGTAGGGCTGAAAGCCCCAGAACCCCCAGAACAGAGGCAACCAATTGCCCAAACCCACCCAAGCCAGCAGTGGCGAGTACCTGGGGAACTCAGCGCTCCGCAGCGTGACCGACACGGCACCGGCCACCATCAAGGCCGCCACCAAGACGAGCACCAGGTTGACGCGGTCACTCCACAACGGAGCACGTTTGCGACTGCCCTGGATCAGAGCCGGGAACAGCAACAACGCAGCGAACAGCGCGCTGGAGGGGAGCAAGAACATCCCCAACTGAAAACAGCGCCAGCCGAGCGGATCGGCCTGCAGCGGCCGCTGGGTGTCTAGGTGCTGCAGCAACCGGCCAATGCCCTGGCCCGCCACGTTGAGAGCGCTCACTCGAACACCGCCGTGCGGCCGCGATACACCATCACCTGCCGTTTGAGATGCAGCCGCACCGCCCTGGCCAAGGCCAAACGCTCGGTGTCGCGGCCCTTGCGGATCAAGTCCTCCACCTCATCGCGGTGGCTCACCGACACGGTGGACTGGGCAATGATCGGCCCCGCATCCAGCTCCTCTGTCACGTAGTGGCCGGTGGCGCCGATCAACTTCACGCCGCGCTCCCAGGCGCGGTGATAGGGCTGGGCGCCCTGGAAGGCCGGCAGAAAGGAGTGGTGGATGTTGATCACCTGATGGAAGGCATCCGGCGGATCAAAGGCCGTGAGGAACCGGGGGGTGAGGACTTGCATGTATTTCGCCAGGATCACCAGCTCGATGCCGTGCTCAGCCAGCAGCTCCAGGTGGCGATCCTCCGCCTGCTGGCGGTTCTCGTTGCTGATTGGCACGTGTTCGAAATGGGCGCCGAACTCCTCGGCGATCGGTGCCAGATCGGGATGATTACTGATCACCAGCGGCACCTGCATCGGAAGTTCACCGGTGCGAGTGCGCCAAAGCAGATCCAACAAACAATGGTCCTGCTTGCTCACAAAAATCGCTGCCGGAGCGCGGTAATCGGAGAAATTCACCTTGTATTCACCACCCAGCCGATCCGCCAACGCTCTGGCCGTGGGGCAGATCGCCTCGCGCGGAAGGCCGAAGCCCTCCAGCTGCCACTCGATGCGGCTGAGAAACAGACCCGCACCCTGATCGCTGTGGTGATCGGCGTGAACGATGTTGCCGCCGTTGGCGGCTACCCAGCCGGCCAGCTCCCGTACCAGGCCGGGCTGATCTGGGCAGATCATCTGAAGGATGGCCGTGGCAGCCGTCATGGCGGAGCGGGGCGCAGCCCTGAAAGGTTGGATTCTGCCGGCAGGCGCCCCTCACTCCAAGCCTGTGAAGGCACACTGCACATCGATGCCGTTGCAGAGCAAGCCAGGGCTAAAACCCCTGGGTAAAGTCCCGCAATCCAGCTCCAATCCGATGGCGGCTCAGTCCATGTCTGCACTGATCAACCAGCTTTCCGCGAGCCTGCGCCGCCTGGCCCTTGTGGCCCTGGCTGTGGTGCTGAGCTTCGGCCTCACCGCCTGCAGCGGCGGCAACGCCAAGGCTCCCACCCTCAGCGCCGACGACATTGCCGTGATCGAGCGCCAAGCCGAAGGGTTCCTGGCCGCCCGCAACCGCCTCCCCGAGCTGGCCACCCTGGTGAACGAGCGCGACTGGACCTTCACCCGCAACCTGATCCACGGCCCGATGCAGGAAGTGGGTCGCGAGATGCTGTACATCAACCAGCGCCTGCTGCCGGCTGAGCGCCCCGAGGCCACCAAGCGAGCTGATGCCCTCAAGGACGCCTTCGCCGAACTCGATGAAGCCGCCCGTCTGCAGGATGCCAACAAGTTGAGCAAGGCCTACATCAAGGTGGCCAGCGGATTCGGCCTCTACGCCCAAATCCTGCCGGCTCAGGTGCAAGCCGACCTCAAGCAGAGCTGAGCGCCGCACCTGCCATCCATCCGCTGATCCCAACGCCCACCCGCCGGCCCACATCGATCTGCGTGATCGGTGCCGGTGTGGTGGGCCTTTCTGTGGGCTGGCTGCTGAGCCAACAGGGCCACGCCGTTCTGTTGGTCGACCCAGCGCTGGAAACCGGTCAGAACAGCGAGGCCGGTAGTAGCGCAGCCTTGGGTCTGTTGATGGCCCAGGTGTTCCGGCGCAGCAGCGGCCGGGGCTGGAGGCTGCGGCAGCAATCTCTGGCCCTCTGGCAGGCATGGCGGGTGCAGCTGGAGCAACGCGGCGAGCCGATTCCCTACCGGCCTGGGCTGCTGCAGCTGGCCGGCAACGAGGAAGAGTGGCTGGCTCAGCAACGCTTGGCCGAGCAACGGCAACACCAGGGGCTGCCCCTGAAACTGCTCGATGCGGCTGCCCTCCGGGCGCTGCAACCCTGCCTGCCCAGCAGCGCGGCCGGTGGCCTGCTCTCGCCTCTCGATGGACAGATCGATCCGCAGCCGGCAATGCAAGCCCTGCTCAACGACGGCCGCCGCCACGGCCTGCAGACCCTGGCCTGCAAGGCTCTGCAGCTCGAGCGAGGCAGCCGCGGTCCAGAACAGCGCTGGTGCATCCATACGGAAGCGGGCCGCCATCAGAGCCAATGGCTGGTGATCGCGGCCGGGTTGGCGAGCCCAGCTCTGATCAGTCCCCTGGGTCATGAGCGGCCCCAGAGCCCCGTGCTCGGGCAAGCCCTGGAACTGCAATTGCCCGCTGGCTGTGATGCCAGCGCCTGGCCCGGCAGCCTGAGCTGGGGCGGCATCAACCTGGTGCCGCGGCCGGGGCAACGACTTTGGCTTGGAGCCACCGTGGAACCTGGCGTCAGCACCGGCTCGTTAGAGGCCCTGACGAATCTGCGCGAGTTAGGCGGTGAAGCCCCAACCTGGCTTGCAGAAGCCGAGGTGCTGCGTCACTGGCAGGGACTGCGGGCCCGGCCGGACAATCGCCCAGCCCCGCTGATCGAAGACCTGGAACCAGGGCTTCTGCTCACCAGCGGCCACTACCGCAACGGCGTGCTGCTGGCACCTGCCAGCGCAGCGTGGGTGGCCGAGCAGATCGCTAGGGAGGAGCCTTAACCAACCGCTAAGACAGACTGAGATCGCGAACCCAGGGTCATCGCCGCGGTCGCCGCATCCACGACCGGACAACCCCCCCTTCTTCAACCATGCGCCGCACCACCACTGCCCGCGTCCTCACTGGACTGGCCGGAGTCGCCGCCAGCCTGAGCCTTGTCTCCTGTTCCGTTGGAGGGGGAAGCGGCGGCATCAACGGCAACCTCTCGGGCGCGGGCGCTTCCTTCCCCGCCGCCATCTATCAACGCTGGTTCCAGGAGCTCGCGGGCCAAGGAGTGAAGGTCAATTACCAATCCGTGGGCTCTGGCGCCGGCGTGCGTCAATTCACCGCCGGCACCGTGGATTTCGGCGCCTCCGATGCACCGATGAAGCCTGAGGAGATCAGCAAGGTGGCCCGGGGGGTGCTGCAGATCCCAATGACGGCCGGCGCCATCGCCGTGGCCTACAACAATCCAGGCTGCGACCTGAAGCTCAGTCAGCAGCAACTCGCCGACGTGTTCCTCGGCAAGATCACCAACTACAGCCAGCTGGGCTGCGCTGACAAGAAGATCACCGTGGTGCACCGCTCCGACGGTTCGGGCACCACCTACAACTTCACCAAGCACCTGGCCGCCATCAGCGACGCCTGGCAGAACGGCCCCGGCAGCTCCAAAACCGTTGCCTGGCCCACCGGTGTGGGTGCCAAGGGGAATGAAGGCGTGGCCGCCCAGCTGAACCAGGTGGATGGTGGCCTGGGCTATGTGGAGTCGGCCTATGTGAAGGGCAAGCTCCAGGCCGCTGCACTGTCGAACGCCTCTGGTGCCATGGTGAAGCCCACCCAAACCAGCGAGAGTGAAGCCCTGGCCTCGATTGATCTGGGCCCGGATCTGATTGGTAGCAACCCCAATCCCATGAAGGGCTACCCAATCGTCACCTTCACCTGGATCCTGGCCTACAAGAGCGGCAATGGCCCCAAGGCCGACGTGCTGAAAAAGACCTTCAACTTCATGCTCTCCGAGCAAGCTCAGGCTCAGGCCTCCCAGCTCGGCTACGTGACGATGCCTGCAGCCGTTATAGACAAAGCGAAGGCAGCAGTCGCCAAGATCAGCGAGTGAGTATCTGGCCAAAGCGCCGCACGCTCCACAGCCAATCGCCAGGGCCCCTCAAGGGCCCTTTTTTCGTGGCATCAAAAAACCCCGGCCGAAGCCGGGGTCTGGGGGAGGTTCAAGCGAGTCGGCGGCTTGGACTCACTTCGATTCGGTGAATTCGGCATCGATCACGTCGTCGCTAGCGGCACCCGTGCCGTTGCCATTGCCGCCAGGAGCGGCAGCACCTTCAGCGCCAGCAGCCTGCTGATACACAGCAGCACCGGCGGCGTAGAGAGCCTGCTGGAGGGTTTCGAGCTCGGACTTCATCGTGTCGAAATCTTCCTTCTCAATCGCCTCTTTCAGCTTGGCGGAGGAGGCCTCCACCTTGCTCTTGTCTTCGGCGCCTACCTTGTCGCCCAGTTCTCCCAGCTGCTTCTCGGCCTGATACACCAGGGTTTCGGCCTGGTTCTTGAGGTCGATGCGCTCGCGCTTCTCCTTGTCGGCGCTGGCGTTGGCTTCGGCGTCCTTCACCATTTTCTCCACCTCGTTGTCGCTGAGGGTGGAGGCGCCGGTGATCGAGATGCTCTGCTCCTTACCGCTGCCCTTGTCCTTGGCGGTCACGCTCAGGATGCCGTTGGCATCGATGTCGAAGGTCACTTCGATCTGAGGCACGCCGCGGGGAGCGGGGGGGATGCCGTCGAGGCGGAAGGTTCCAAGCGACTTGTTGTCGCTGGCCATCTCGCGCTCGCCCTGCAGCACGTGGATCTCCACGTTGGTCTGTCCGTCGACAGCCGTGGAATACACCTCCGACTTCTTGGTGGGGATGGTGGTGTTGCGGGGGATCATCTTGGTCATCACGCCGCCCAGGGTCTCCACACCCAGGGACAGCGGGCTGACATCCAGCAGCAGGATGTCCTTCACCTCACCGGCGAGCACACCGCCCTGGATGGCGGCACCCACGGCCACCACCTCATCGGGGTTCACGGTCTGGTTGGGGTCCTTGCCGGTGACGCGCTTCACCAGCTCGAGCACCGCGGGGATGCGGGTGGAACCACCCACCATCACCACCTCATCCAGCTCGGAGGAGGCGAGCTTGGCGTCCTTGAGCGCCTGCTCCACCGGCACGCGGCAGCGGTCGATCAGCTTGGAGGCCAGCTCCTCAAACTTGGCGCGGGTGAGGGTGAGATCGAGGTGCTTGGGGCCCTCGGGGGTTGCCGTGATGAACGGCAGATTGATCTCGCTTTGGGTGGCACTGGAGAGCTCGATCTTGGCCTTCTCAGCGGCCTCAGTGAGACGCTGCAGGGCCTGCTTGTCCTGGCGCAGGTCGATCCCTTCGTTGGCCTTGAAGGTGTCGGCCAGGTGATCCACGATCACCTTGT
>JBIIDQ010000067.1:0-7906 GCA_044238295.1 Vulcanococcus sp. | reverse complement strand
ACGGCCAGGGGCGTGCGCTCCCGGATCCAGCTCTGGAACTGACGGATCCCCGGCTGGGAGGTGTCGAACTGGGGGGCTCTGTTGTCCGGGCTGCTCCCCATAGGATCGGCCTCAACCTCATGCCTGCACAGGCAGGCTGCCGCGCGTGTCGACCCCCAGCAAGAGCTTGTTCAGCACCCTGGCCGCTGAACTTAGCTTCAGCAAATACCAGGGGTTGGGTAACGACTTCCTGATGCTCGACGGCCGTGGCGCGTCGGATCCGGAGTTTGTGTTCGCTCTGACGCCCGAGCTGGTGGTGGAACTCTGCGACCGGCGCTTCGGCGTTGGCGGCGATGGCGTGATCCTGGCTCTGCCTGCCAACAACGGTGGCGAGTTGCGCATGCGCATCTTCAACGCCGATGGCACCGAGCCGGAAATGTGCGGCAATGGCATCCGCTGCCTGGCCCGCTTCCTGGCGGACCGCGATGGCGATGGCCCCGGCCGCACTTGGCAAATCGACACCCTGGCGGGCCGGATCGTGCCGGAGCTGCTGCCGGATGGAACGATTCGCGTGGATATGGGTGCTCCCTTTCTGGAGAGCGAGCAGGTGCCGACGACCCTGCCCGTGGGAGAAGCCGGCTTGCCCCAGGGAGACCTTGAGGTGGATGGCGAGCGTTTCGCCGTGGCGGCCGCCGGTATGGGCAATCCCCACGTGGTGATCCCGGTGTCTGCCGTGGAGGAGATCGATCTGGATCGCTTCGGTAGCCAGTTCGAGGTCCATCCCGCCTTTCCTGCCAAAACGAACGTGCATTTCGTGGAGGTGCTGGCCCCCGATCACCTGCTGATGCGGGTGTGGGAACGGGGCGCCGGCCCCACCCTGGCCTGCGGCACGGGCGCCTGCGCCACGCTTGTGGCCAGCCACAGCCTGGGCTTGTGCGATCGCCGGGCGCGGGTGGATTTGCCCGGCGGCCCGCTGCAGATCCATTGGGACGCCGCCAGCGGCAAGGTGTTTATGGATGGTCCGGCCGAGCACGTGTTCGACGCGCTCATTCCCGATCCCCGGGCTGTGGCTGAAGCACGCCGCCTGGCGGCTGAGGGGTCTGGAGCCTCTGGAGCAGCTCCAGCAATGGAGAAGGCGCCGGCTGCAGCTGCGGTATCGGCGCCTGTACCCGCCCCCGCCGTCGCCGCAGCTCCGGAGATCGACTGCGCCACCGTTTGCACGAACGGCTGCATCCGCCCCGACAACTGCCCCAGCGCCGAAGCGCGGGCTCGGGTGGCGGCGCTGTTGAGCGGCAGCTCCCTCGATGATCTGGTGACCTTGGCCTCCAACACCCTCGAATCCCGCACCCGCGCGCGCTTCGAGCGGGATTCCGGCCTCAGCGGCTGATCGCCATGGCGTCGCTGCCGCACAGTCGGTATCTCGATTGCTGCGCCACCACACCGCTGGCGCCCGAGGTGGCTGAAGCGATGGCAGCGGCTCAGGCTGTGGCCTGGGCCAATCCCTCCAGCCTGCATGGATTCGGTCTGGAAGCCGCGGAACAGCTGGAGCGGTCCAGGCAGGGGATCGGCGCGTTGCTGGGCATCCAGGGCGAGCGGCTGGTGTTCACCTCCGGCGGCAGTGAATCGATTCATCTGGCGCTACTGGGAGCTGGCGCTCCACTGGAACGGGCGGCTGGAGCAGAAGCTCCCAGGCTGTTGATCTCAGCTGTGGAGCACCCGGCAACCCGAGCGGCGGCTGAAGCGTTGCAACGCCGCGGTTGGCAGCTGCAGGAGCTGCCGGTGGATCGCTACGGCTCCGTGGATCTGCACGCCTTCGAGCGCTGGCTGGCCCTGCCCACCCGGTTGGTGTCGCTGGTGTGGGGCCAGAGCGAGGTGGGCACGATTCAGGACCTCGATGCGATCGGGCGCCTTTGCCGTCAGGCCGGTGTGCTGCTGCATGTGGATGCCGTGCAGGTCATCGGCCATCAGGAGGTTTCCATGGCGCGGCTGCCTGTGGATCTGCTCAGCCTGGCGGCCCACAAGATTCAGGGACCCCGTGGTGTGGGCGCCTTGGTGATCCAGGAAGGTGTGGAGCTGCAGCCCTGCATCGGGGGCGGCGGCCAAGAAGGTGGGTTGCGCTCCGGCACCGAACCGGTGGCGTTGGTGGCGGGGTTTGAGGCGGCCCTGCAGCTCTGCCAGCGTCGGCTGGAAGCCAATGGGGGCCTCGATCCAGTGGCGCTGCTACGGGACGCATTGCTGCAGCGGATCCTGGACTTGCCGGGGGTGGAGCTCAGCGGTCCAAACCCCAGCGATGCCAACCAGCCCCAACGGCTGCCACACCACCTCAGTGTTGTGGTGCAGGACTGCAATGGTGGCTGGCTGCAGGGACGGCGGCTCGTGCAAGCCCTGTGGCGTGAGGGGTTCGCCTGCAGCTCTGGTTCAGCCTGTAGCAGTGGCCAGGGCGGCGTCAGTCCTGTTCTCACGGCGATGGGCTACGCCAGCGGTCCCGCCGGGGCCGGATTGCGGATCAGCCTTGGCCCCTGGCATGGCAGCGAGCTCCTCGATCAACTGCCCGCCGCCCTCGAACGGGCCCGAGCAGCGCTTTAAGGTCGCCCGATCCGCCCAACCGCAATGCTCCCCGCCGACCTGCGCAGCGCCGAAGCCGAGGCCCTCGCAGCCGTGCAGGCGGCCCTGGCCAGCCAGGCCAAGGGTCTCTGGACCGTGGAGTGGCGCTTCGAGGGGCTGCGCATCCTGCCGGTGGCACTGCGGCTCCTGGCTGCGCTCACGCCGCAGCGGCCAGAGGCACGGCTGTTGTTCCCGGATGCCGGTGCCACCGCCCTGGCCAAGCGCGATGCCCCCGAGCAGGCGGCGCAGTTGCTGGGGCTGGGCGATTTGTTGCGGCTGCAGCAGGCCGATGGGGGCAGCGACGGGCTCGTGTTACTCGCCGCTCCCACCCCGGCCGATTACGAAGAGGTGGAAAACCTCTGCGCCCAGCACCGCGGCCCGCTGGTGATGCTCAATGGCCGCCTGGAGGACGCCGCCATCGGGATCGGCACCGTGGCCCGCGAGCGGCGCAAGGGTTTCTTATCGGAGTGGCAGGCCGCCTACGGCTTGATCCCCACCGCCGAGGGGGCGCTGCGCCGTGTGTTCCCGGATGACTGGCAGTTCTACCGCTGCGATCCCGATGGCTATCGCAGCATCTGCACCTTTGAGACCCGGCCGGATCGGGAACAGCAGTTGGAGGCCCTGGAAGAGGCTGCCGCCTGAGCTTGTCTGCACCGAACACGCTCCTTACAGTTCGGTGTCTGCTGTTGCTCCATGGCTGAATCCTCGCGTCGTTTCTCGCTGGTGGATGCGGGAGCCGCTGCAGCGGTGCTACTGGCGGCCGCGGGGGTGATCTGGAGTCCGAAGCTCAGCGGCGCCGTGGCCCGTGCCACTGGCGGCCTCGTGCCCGTCACGGTGATGGTGGACGTGCGCGGCGTCGCCGTGGCCAATGCGGACAGCGTGATCACCGCCGCCCGAGAGGCGGGCAAGGTGGCGATCGTGATCCGCAATCAACCCCACGGCAGCGTAGCGGTGGATCAGGTGATCCCGCTGCAGCGTCGCCTCTCGGCGGTGATGCCCGACGGCAAGGTGGTGAGCGCGCCTGACCCCAACCAGAGCACCTTCCCCACCCTCGATGCCCGCTTTGTGCTCCAGGGCGAGGGCCGCAAGGGTGCCGATGGCGTGGTGTTCGGCAACCAGAACCTCAAGATCGGCGCGCCCGTGGAGCTGGAGGGCAGCAACTTCCGGGTGATCGGCTCGGTGACCGGCCTACAGGTTGGCCGCTCCTGAGATGGCACCACGCCTGTTGCTGGCAGCCGCGGCGCTGCCCCTGAGCCTCAGCCTGCCGCTCCAGGCCTTGGAACTGGGGACTGAGGTTCCCACCGTGGCAGCCAGCTCGCTGCCGGCCACACCGCCGCCAGTTGGCCTGCCTCAGCTGCAGCAACAGGTGAGCTGCCCGGCTTTGCAGCAGCGCGTCCGCGCGGCCATTGGCGCTGAAGCGGCGGTCTGGAGCGTGTCCGTGGCGGATGCCAACGGCCGCCTGCTGGCCGATCTCAATGGCACCCGCCCACGCATTCCAGCGTCGAACCAGAAGCTGATCAGCACGGCCATCGCCCTGGATCGGCTGGGCCCCGACTACAGGCTCACCACCCGGCTCTGGCGCCAGCCCGATGGCTCGCTGCAGATCACCGGAGAAGGCGATCCCGACTTTGATCTGGCACAGCTGAAGCGCTTCGCCAAGCTTGCCCTGGGCTCCGGGGGCAGCAGTGCGGAGCCGGGCGGCTCCGTGAACATCCAACTGGTGGAGGAACCCCAGCAGCGCTGGTGGCCCCAGGGGTGGCATTGGGCCGATCGGGCCGAGGCCTACGGCGCACCCATCACCCGCCTAGCCCTCACCAGCAACGCCCTCGACATGGCGGTGAGCAATCCGCCGGCGCGGATGCAAACCCTGCTCGGCCAAGAGATCAAGCGCCAGGGGGGCAGCGCTGCCATCCGCCTGGTTCCGGTCACGTCCGCCAACACCGACACCGCCACCCTGCTCCACGAGGAGCGTTCGGTGGGCATGCACGGGCTCCTGAGCCTGGCCAACACCGATAGCCATAACTTCACCTCGGAAGTGCTCCTGCGCCAGGGGGCCGGCAGCTGGGATCTCAACCAGGCCCGCCAGCGATCGATGCAATGGCTATCGGCCCAGGGGCTGCCGATGGCAGGTGTGAATGTGGTGGATGGCAGTGGCCTCGATCGCGGCAATCGCGTGACCAGCCGTTTGCTCTCAGCGCTGTTGCTGCGTATGGCCCAGCACCCCTACGCCGATGACTACATGGCCTCAATGGCGATCGCTGGACAAAGGGGCACTTTGCGCAGCCTGTGGCGCGGCACGGAGCTGGATGGCCGTTTCCGGGGTAAAACCGGCACGATCAGCGGTGTGCGCTCGATCAGTGGCGTGCTCGAAACCCCGGATGGAGTGCGCTACGTGAGCATGGTGTCGAATGGGGCAGGCTCCCCGAACAGCACGATCGGAGAGATCCTGCGGCAGAGCCGGGTGGCCGGGCTCTGCCCAGCCCGTTAGCCCTGGCCGGCAGCGCGCTTGAGCCGCTCGGCAGCGCGCCTGGCCCGGCTGATGGGCACAGCTTGCTCTTCTGCTGAGCGGCCCTGCTGCACCAGGGTTGTGGGATCCACGGCCTGCAGCCGCACCAGTTCGCGGCGCCCTGCCACCACCACCTGACCCATCTCCTTGAGGCGGCCTTCCAGCTCGCCTAGCACCTGCTCGGCATAGCGGTTCGCGCCTTCCTGGATCGTGGCGGCTTCCTGGCGGGTGCGGCTGATCAGCGCCTCGCACTGCTGTTGGGTCTGGTGGCGGAACTGCAGCGCATCGGCCTGCAGGCGCTCGGCTTCGGCCTGGCTGCCCTGCTGCAGCCGCAGGGCCTCCTGGCGGATCTTTTCAAGCTCGACAAGGCTCTGCTGCCGCAGTTGCTCGTGTTGTTCGGCGAGCTGACGCTTCAGCTCGAGCGCTTCCTGATCGAGCTGTTGGCGGCGCTGCAGCGCTTCCTGCTCCAGTTGTTGGCGCCGCTGGCTGTATTGCTGCTCCATCTGGGCCAGTCGACCCTGGTGCTCCTGCTCGGTTTTGGCCAGTTGCTGCCGGGCTTGCGCCAACATCTGCTCGCCTTGCTGGCGACCCTGTTCGCGCAGCTCGGCACCCTGGCGTTCCGCTTCCTGGCGGATGGTTTGGCTGTTGATCAGTTGTTCCCGCTGCTGGCGGGCCTGGTGCACGATCTCTTCGGCCTGTTGGCGGGCCTGATTGATGAACTCCTCTTTCTTGGCCACCAGCTCCTCGGCCTGGGCCAGCTGCGGCGGCAGTGCCTCACGCACCGCATCCATCAGCTCGATCGCATCCTGTTCATTCACCAGGCGACCACCGCTGAAGGGCACGCGGGTGCCGTCCAACACGATCTCTTCCAGTTGATCGAGCTGATCGAGCACGGAAGTGAGCTGTGCCTCAGCCATCAGGAAGGATCAAGGGGATGACTGATTAAAAAGCCTGGCCAGGTCTTCTGCCACTCCTGTGGGCACCATGTGACTAACGCTGCCACCGAAGCGCGCTACCTCCTTCACCACCGAACTGCTCAGAAAGCTGTGGGTGGTGGCCGTTGCCAGGAACAACGTTTCCAGCTGCGGGGCCAGGCTTTTGTTGGTGTGCGCAATCTGCAGTTCGTATTCGAAATCGCTGAGTGCGCGCAGACCCCGCAGAATCACGCCGGCGCCGCAGGCCTGAGCGAAGTCGACCGTGAGGCCGTCGAAGGCGGCCACCTGCACGTTGGCCAGATGGGCGGTGGCAGCGCGAATCTGCTCAAGTCGCTCCTCCACGCTGAAGCAGGGGTTTTTGCTGGGATTGCGCAGCACCGCCACCACCAGTTGGTTGAACAGGTGGGAGCCCCGCTCGATCACATCGAGGTGGCCGAGGGTGAGGGGGTCGAAGCTGCCGGGATAGAGGGCCTGCATGGAGCCGATCCTATGGATCAGCCACGTGTTGATCGCGGTTGAGAGCACTGACGGCAGTCCGCTGCTGATCGGCCGTTTCTAGAGTTGGGGGGAGATCCTTCCCCAGCCTCCCGCTGCCGCCCATGGCCCTCAATGCCGACGCCAAGAAGACGCTGCTGCGCAAGATTCCCCACGGCGTGTTCATCTGCGGCGTGGCCGAGGGGGATGAGGTGAACGGCTTCACTGCCAGCTGGGTCACCCAGGGATCGTTTGAGCCGCCTCTGGTGGTGATGGCCGTGCGCGCCGACAGCACTAGTAACGGCATGATTCAGCGCACGGGCCGCTTCTCGCTCAACGTGCTCGCGGCCGATCAGAAGGACCTCGCTGCCGTGTTCTTCAAGCCTCAAAAGGGCGTTGGCGGTCGCTTTGATGCGGCGCCCTACCAATTGGGCGAGCTAGGCCTGCCCCTGCTCAATGACGCCCTGGGAGCCTTGGAGTGCGAGCTGGTGGGTCAGGTGGCCCACGGTGACCACACCGTGTTTGTGGGTGAAGTGAAGAGCGCTGTGCTGCATCGCGATGGCGCCGCCCTCGAACTGAGCAGCACCGGCTGGCAGTACGGCGGTTGATCGGCGGGTCCCAAGGTTGAGCAGCGTCCAGCCCCTCCTTCAGGATCCGCCCCGGCTCAAGGCACGCTTGAAGGAGGTGCCCGCTGAGCCGGGTTGTTATCTGATGCGCGATGGAGAGGACCGCATCCTCTACATCGGCAAGGCCAAAGTTCTGCGCAACCGCGTGCGCAGCTACTTCCAGAGCGGCAGCGGCCACGGCCACTCCCCCCGCATCGCCTTGATGGTGCGGCAGGTGTGTGAGATCGAGTTCATCGTGACCGACAGCGAAGCCGAAGCGCTGGCGCTGGAATCGAACCTGATCAAGAACCACCAGCCGCACTTCAATGTGCTGCTGAAAGACGACAAGAAATATCCCTATCTGTGCATCACCTGGAGTGAGGCCTACCCGCGCATCTTCATCACGCGGCGGCGGCGCTTTCGTTCGCCGCTGGATCGCTTCTATGGGCCCTACGTGGATGTGGGCCTGCTCCGCCGCACCCTCGGTCTGGTGAAGCGGGTGTTTCCGCTGCGCCAGCGCCCCCTGCCGCTGCATAAGGACCGCACCTGCCTCAACTACGACATCGGCCGCTGCCCGGGGGTCTGCCAGGAAAAGATCAGCTCCGACGACTATCACCGCACCCTGCGGCAGGTGGCGATGGTGTTCCAGGGGCGTAACGACGAACTGCTGCAGCTACTGCACGAGCAGATGGAGCGGTACGCCGAGCGCCTCGATTTCGAGAGTGCGGCCCGGGTGCGCGATCAGCTGCAGGGCATCGACACACTCACGGCCGATCAAAAGATGAGCCTGGGCGACAGCTCCG
>JBIIDQ010000066.1:0-7948 GCA_044238295.1 Vulcanococcus sp. | reverse complement strand
TAGGCGCCTACTCCATTATTAAAATTGGTTATAAAGTCTCTTTGAAGCATATCCTCCGGTTTTAACGGAAGCCCAAGAAGGCCGTTTCCATTTTTGGCGGCCTCAACATAGATTTCTTTATCGTCCCAATCGATCTCTTTCCTGAATATCTGCTTGGATGTTTCGAGATATTCTGGGCGAATGGCGTTGGCCATTAAATTCTTCATGCCATAGTATTTTTGCCATGCTCCCAACTGCAATGGTACGACCGCCGTCAGCCAGTTGGGGGTTCCTGGGTAATCATTAAACCAGTAGCTCAATGTTTGAGCAAGATCTGTTGGCCCTGAGACGCTCGCTTGCCTCTCGACCTGAATATTTTCTGATTGAAGCTTGTCGCTCAGCCATTGTGTATTGAGGCCCCCTTGGGACCAGCCATTGAGGAAGAGTGGCCCCGTTGAAATGCCGAGTTCGCCAAGAACAGCTTTCGAGGCTGTGATCATGTCGAAGGTGGTCTGCTGTGTGGCTTCTTTGACTGCGTAGGCTTGGGGTGCGTCGCGAGATATCCCGTTCCCGATGTAATCGGCGGCCGCCAGGATGTATCCGTTTCCTGCCATTCTGGCAACGTTGAAGAGGGTCTCAGCGCTTCTTGGCGGCCCCAGGGCGCTCCTTTTGAAGCTTGCAAATTCTCGAAGCTCATCCTTCTTGACCAGTCTTGATGGTGCTTCTTGAGGCAGCAGCACGGTCCCGTGCTGCCAGGAGAGCAATGGCAGTTGCGTGCTGTCTTCTACGTTGGGAATAGCAAGTAATCCAGATACTCTGTAAGTCCTATTGTTTTCGGGTATTGTTGTGTTGTATTTAAGCCGAAAGAATTTTACGCCATTGGTGGCCCCAAGTGAAGGCCCAAATGGTTGTGCGGCTTCGCCGCCATTGAACACCTCATAGATTCCGCTGACTTCTTCGTTGATTTGTGCGGCGGTTATGCCCCCAACCTTGTTGTACGAGACGACCCCTAGGCCGTTCACTTTGATGCTTCCTTTAGAGGGGCCTGGGTTTGGCACTGATGCTTAAGTCGCTAATCCCATGCTTGAAACGGCTTAATCATTTGTCAACGGTCCTTTGCCTCATCGCTAGGACTTTTTATTCCCGCTCTTGTTCCGCCAGCTGGCGCGCCCAAGCGAGCACCTCGCTCACCCTCCCGTCGCTGGGGGCTTCGCAATAGAGGCGCAGCAGCGGTTCAGTGCCGGAGAAGCGCAGCATCAGCCAGTGGCTGGGGCCTAGGCGCAGCTTCACGCCATCGGTGGTGATCACCTCCTGCACGGCCGCACCGGCCACCTCGGTAGGCGGTGTGGCGGCTAGGAACTGCTCCAGCCGTTGGCGGGTGGCCATGTCGCGTAGGCGCAGATCGAGGCGGTCGTAGGCCGCGGCGCCACCGCAGCGCTGCTGCAGCTCGCTCACCCGCTCGCCCAGGGGTTTGCCGCCTTCCACCAGGGCCTCGATCAGCAGCAGCGCCGCGTAGAGCGCATCGCGTTCCGGCAGGTGGCCGCCGAAGCCCACGCCGCCTGATTCTTCGCCGCCCACCAGCACCTCGCTGGCCAGCATCTCGGCAGCGATGTATTTGAAGCCCACAGCTTTTTCGATCACTGGACGGCCCAGTCCTTCGGCCACTAGCTGCATCAGATCGGAGCCGCTCACGGTTTTGATCACGCTGCCCGGCCGCCCCTTGGCGCGGGCCAGGTGGTCGATGAACAGCGGCATCAGCAGCTGGGTGCTGCAGAAGCGGCCGTGCTCATCCACCGCGGCGATGCGATCGCCATCGCCATCGAACACGATGCCCACCGCTGGCCGCCCGGCCAAGGTGGAGGCGCGCACCTCAGCGATCAGCTCCTGCAGATACGGGGCCAGAGGTTCGGGGGGATTGCCGCCGAACAGTGGATCGCGGTTGGAGCGGATCTCGCGCAGGTGGTCGCTGGCGGCGGCGCCCTCCAGCAGGCGGCTGAGGCCACCGGCGGCGGAGCCGTGCATCGGATCCACGATCACCTGCAATCCCAAACGCTGCAGCCCCTCGCTCAAGGCCGCTGTGTCCACCTTGGCTTTGAGACCGGCCAGGTAGGTGCCCATGGCGTCGAAGCGCAGGGTCTCGCCGGGGATGGGCACGGTGATGCCTCCAGCCTCCAGCCGCCGCTCCACCCGGGCGGTGAAGTCGCCCTCCACCGACCCCCCAAAGGGGCCCTTGATCTTCAGACCCAGCCACTCCGGTGGGTTATGGCTGGCGGTGATCACCAAGGCCCCCAGGGCTTGGCGCTCCACCACGGCCCAGCTGGCGGCGGGTGTGGGGATCGGCGCGTCCGCCAGCACGGGCACCAGATCGGCGCCGCGCACGGCGCTGCAGATCGCTTCCGCCAGTTCCGGTGCCAGGAAGCGGCGGTCGTAGCCGATCACGATCTCGCGGCTGTTCAGCCCTTCCGGCGCCGAAAACTCCAGCTCTCGCGCAGCGGCTGCCGCTACGGGCAGCAAGCGCTCCACCGTGATGTCGACCCCAAGGATGCCGCGCCAGCCATCGGTGCCGAAGGCGATCGGGCTGGCCTCCAGGGGCAGGGGCGCGGATGCAGCCATCGGGGCAGAGGCACAGGGCTTACCGGTGGTGCTAGCAGCCGGCCTGCCCCCCTGCGGGCGTGCAGGTGCCGGCAGGCCAGACGGCCACCTAGCGTGATCGCTGTGCCGAGCCCGATTCCACTCAACGACCGGCTGTTGCGCAGCTGGCTGCGCTGCAAGCGCCGCGCCTGGCTGGATCGATTTGGTAACTCCGATCAGCGCCTGTGGACGGCCCACCGCGAGCTGCAGCTTGATGAGCAGCGCCGCAGCTTCTCCACCCTGTTCCCCAGCAAGCCGGAGCGCGGCGAAGCAGCCGCTGCTGCCGGTGCGCCTGCAGTCGTGGGTCTGCGGTTGCGAGGGCAGGTCGCAGGGTTGGCTCTCGAAGCGCACCCACCGCTGCTGCAGCGGGTCAAAGGCAGCAGTCGTTGGGGTGAGCACGCCTACCGGCCGGTGATCTTTCGTCAGGGGCGGCGCACCACTCGCGAGCACAGGGTGGTGCTGGCCCTCTGGGGTCGGCTACTTGATGCGGAGCAGGGTTTTGCGTTGGCGCAGGGGCTGGTGCTCTCCGGCGCCGGGCGGGGTCTTGAGAAGGAAACCCTCAACCTCAGCGGCAGCCTGCCGCGTCAGCTCGATGAGGCCTTGGAACGGTTGGCGGGCGATCTGGCCAGGGCCACGCCACCCCCCCTGGTGGCCGATCGCAAGAAGTGTGTGCTGTGCAGCTGGCGCGCTGCCTGTGATCAGGTGGCTACGGCCGAGGGGCATCTCAGTGAAGTGAGCGGCATCGGTGCGAAACGGCGCGACATGTTGCTGGAGCTAGGCATTGATCGCCTTGAGCAGCTGGCCACCGCCGAGCCGGAACAGCTGGCGGATGCTTTGCTCGTGCACGGTGAGCAGCACGCCGAGGTGGCGGATCAGCTGGTCACGCAGGCGCGGGTGCAGCGCGACGGGCAGCCTTTGCGCCGTGACCCTGGCGCTGCGCTGCCTGAGCTGAGCGCAGCGCTGGGTGTGCTGATCTACGACATCGAATCCGATCCCGACGCCCGCGACGACTTCCTGCATGGCTTCGTGCGGTTGCCCAGGAGTGAAGGTGGCCGTTGGCCCACGCCGGCCGCTGCCACCAAAGCGCTGTATCACCCGTTGCTTGCGCTCCAGGAGCACGGAGAAGCGCGGCTGTGGGAGCGCCTGCAGCAATTACTGGCCGCCTACCCCGATTGGCCGGTGTTGCACTACGGCGAAACGGAGCTGTTGGCCTTGGTGCGGTTGGCGCAGCGGCAGGGGGCGAACGAGCGCCAGATCACCCAGCTGCGCAGTCGCATGGTCGATGTGCACCTGCGGCTGCGGCGCCACTGGTGGATGCCGACCAACAGTTACGGCCTGAAGGCCACCGCCAGCTGGTTGGGGTTCCGTTGGCGTCAGCAGGGTGTGGATGGGGCCCGTGCGCTGCTGTGGTGGCGCCGGTGGCGTTTGGGCGGGCATGGGCCCGACGACCGTGGTTCGCGCCAGAACCTGCGACGGATCTTTCGCTACAACCATGACGACGCCCTGGCCACCTGGGCTGTGGCGCATTGGTTGCTCGAGCACGACCAATCCGCTCAGCCCTGAGTTTCTTCAGCCGCGGCCACCGGCCCCTACCGGTGGGGATACAAACCCTGGGGGGATGCTCATTTGCAGGCGATGCAGTGCGATTCCGGTGTCGCCTCCGCCGATGAGCAGTTCTGAGTTGTCGAGGGCCTGGCGGCGGACCAGGGCTAAGCCCTCCATGCCGTCTGGACCGGCCAGCGATGAGGTGATCACCCCAGCCCGTTCGCCGCTCGTGGTGGTGAGGCCGGTGCCCGGTGCGCAGGCCTCGGCCGCTTCTGGTCCCGTGGACTCGATGCGCCAGTGGCGGAGTTGTTGTTTCACGCCGTCGTAGGTGGCCAGCTTGGCCAGGGTCTCTTGGCCCACGTAGCACCCCTTGTTGAGGCTCACCCAGGGGGCCAGCCCCAGCTCGAAAGGATTGGTGCTGTCGTTCAGCTCCCCCGGTTCGGCTGGAAACCCTTGGCGGATCCGCTGCCGTTCCGCAGCCTCGGAATCCAGCTCCGGCAGTGCCTCCAGCCAGCTGGGGAGTGTGGCACCGTTGATCTGCAGCCAGGCTGGTTGTTCGGCTCCGGCGCCTAGATCCACTCCGGGAGCTAGTTGATTGGGTTCGCTGTCGCCAGGAGTGAGCGGGGTGCCGACCCAACGCACCAGCGTGGCCTCCAGCACCGGGCCCAGCTTCACTCGATCGGCAGGAAAGAGCACCCGATCGAGGGCCTGATGGATGGTTGGGCCATCGCCTTCCAGCACCAAGAGGTCAGCCCCGGTTTCATCGAGCCGAACCAACGCCAGAGCGCGCATCCGGCCCGTGGGGCTGATCAGGCAGGTGGGAAGGCAGGCGCCACTCGGAGCGAGCTCGATTGTTTGGCTGCTTTGGCCGTGTAGGAACCGGCGGGTGTCGCTGCCCTCCAGCCGGATCAGGCTGATTGGGCTACTCCAGCGGGCTGGTTCAGGTGCGCTGCTCATGAACGGGCCGCGGCGGAGACGGCAGCCACCTCCTCCAACAGAAACAGGCTTTGGAGTTCGAGGCCTGCGGCAGTCATCGCCTCGAGGCCTCCCTCCTGGCGGTCCACGATCGTGACCACGCGCTGCACCTCATAGCCCGCCTCGCGCAGTTGATTCACGGCCTTGAGGGAGGAGCCGCCTGTCGTCACCACGTCCTCCAGCACGGTGATGCGTTGACCGGCTGCAGGCAGGGGGCCCTCCAGCCACGCACCGGTGCCGTGCCCTTTGGCTTCCTTGCGCACGATCAGCGCATCCAGGGCGCGGCCGCCTTGGGCAGCGGCTATGGCCACGCCGCTCACCAGCGGATCCGCGCCAAGTGTGAGCCCCGCCACGGCTACGGCCTCCGCCTCCACCAGCTTCAGCATCTGGGCAGAGAGCAGCGCCAACCCTTGGCCGCTCAGGCTCACTGGTTTGCAATTCACGTAGTGATCGCTGGTGCGCCCTGAGGCCAGAGTGAAGTTGCCGTGCCGGTAGGCCCGTTCCGCCAGCAGACGCAGCAGCAGCTGACGTTGGTCAGCGCTGGCCTGGGGGAGGGGGGGCAACTGGGTCATGCCTCTGGCAACAAAGGTTGTGGCTGTCTAGTTTGCGCCCAGCGAGATCGATGGGAGATCGATGGGAGGACGACGGGTGTGGCGGACGTTGGCCATGGTGCTGGCGCCTGCAGGGCTGTTAGGGGGCGCATCCCTGAGCGCCGCAGCTGGTCCGGTGGTTTGTACCACCACCCTGGAGGCCCCATTGGCGGGATCAGGCCCGGCGGGGATGAATGCGTCCGGTCCGGTGGAGGTGACCCGTTGTAGTGCGGTGGTTACCGTCCCGCAGCTGGTGGAGCGTCGCTACTACAGCTACACCTCTCCCTACGCCCGCGGCATCGACATCACACACCAGATCACCGACATTCTTGGCATCGCCATGGGTGGTGGTGATGGCACCAAGGTGATGGGATTTGGCTTCCCCGACCAGACGATCGTTTGGGATGGTTCGGCCCTCGAAAACACCTACCAAGTGCTTCTGGAGCAGCAAAGCAGCCCCATGCCCTGGCGCACGGCTGATGTGAACAACGGCTTCTGTCAGGGGCTTCCCCAGGGCAGCTGCATGGTCCAAAACCAACCGGTCAGTTGGCCCCAACCAGGATCGCGGGTGATTCGCGGCCTGTGGTGATTGGCGAGCCTGTGGTTAGATCACGCCAAGGCTTGACCGCGCCCGGGGGTCTAGCAATCTGGTGAATGCAGCGGACTCATAATCCGCCTTAGGCGAGTTCGATCCTCGCGACCCCCATCTGATCCTGATGCGATTTCTGGCGCCGGCGGCCTTGTTGCTTCTGCTGGCCTTCTTCGCTGCCTCGGAATTCGCCCTCATCCGGCTGCGCCCCACCCGTGTGCAGCTGCTCGAAGCCGATGGCGAGCGCGGTGCCACCGCTGTGGCGCGCTTGCAGCGGCGCTTGCGGCGTGCGCTCTTGGCCACCCAACTGGGCATGACGCTGTCTTTGGTGGCTCTGGGATGGACAGGCCGTGGCTTTGCGGAGCGGTGGGGCCGTGGCTCCGCCGCTGCCTGGCTGGGTCAGGCCTGGCTCGATGTGCTCGTGTTTGTGGGCCTCGTGGTGCTGGCCACGCTGCTCGGCGGTTTGGTGCCGAAGGCTTGGGTGTTGCATCGGCCGGAGGCGTCAGCGCTGCGTCTGGCGCCAGTGCTCGAGGCGGTGATGCGCAGTCTCGGGCTGCTGCTGGCGCTACTGGAGCGGCTGGGCAACGGATTACTGCGACTGCTCGGGCTGCCCCGCAACTGGGATGAGCTCGTGCCGGCACTCTCGGCCGGTGAGCTGGAAACGTTGATCGAATCCAACAGCGTGATCGGTTTGATGCCCGATGAGCGCGACATGCTCGAGGGCCTGTTTTCCCTGCGGGATACCCAGGTGCGCGAGGTGATGGTGCCCCGCTCCGGCATGGTCACGCTTCCCCTGGAAGTGCGCTTCGCTGAGTTGATGGAGGCTGTGCACAGCACCCATCACGCCCGCTTCCCGGTGATCGGCAGCTCCCTTGATGATGTGCGCGGCTTGCTTGATCTACGCCGTTTGGCTGAGCCGATCGCCAAGGGGTTGCTGCGCAGCGACTCACCCCTGGCGCCCTATGTCACCCCGGTGACCAAGGTGCAGGAAACCACTCCCCTGGCGGAGTTGCTGCCGGTGATCCGTAGCGGCGAGCCCTTGCTGGTGGTGGTGGATGAGCACGGCGGCACCGAGGGCTTGGTGACCATCTCCGATCTCACCAGCGAGATCGTTGGAGATGAGGAAGATCCCGAAAATCCCGAAGACGACCTTCAGCAGCTCCAGGAGCACAGCTGGCTTGTGGCGGGCGATCTGGAGATCTATGAGCTCAACCGCGAACTCGAGCTCCAGCTGCCGGAATCCGATGAGCACCACACCCTGGCCGGCTTTCTGTTGGAGCGTTTGCAGCACATCCCTGCTCCGGGCGAGAGCCTGCGCTGGAAAGGCCACCAGTTTTTGATCATGGCCATGGATGGTCCGCGCATCGAGCGGGTGGAGATCACCCGTCGGGCCGTGGAGCCTGAGGCGGCTGAGAGCTGATGCCCATGGAGGCGGCCTCTGATCGTTGATAATTGCCGCGTCTGATCGCCAGCGCCATGCAGCCGGTACGCGTTGGAGTGATCGGAATCGGAAACATGGGCTGGCACCATGCCCGGGTGCTCAGCCTGCTGCGTGATGCCGAGCTGGTGGGCGTGGCGGATCCAGATCCCGCCCGCGGTCAGCTGGCGGTGGAGCAGTTCGGCTGCCGCTGGTTTGCCA
>JBIIDQ010000065.1:0-7958 GCA_044238295.1 Vulcanococcus sp. | reverse complement strand
CAACTGCGACTCGGAAAAGCGCATCAACTTCTCCAAACCGAAGCGATACAGCGCATGCCGGCGCTGCAGCTCCAGGGGCCAGAGCGCCTGCCAGGCCTGAGCCGCCAGCTGCTCGCTGCCAGCGTGGGGATCCTGCAGACCGGTGGCGATCGCATCCGCCAAGGCGGGGGCTCGCCGCAGTAGCGATCCCACCATGTACCCCGAGGCTGGATGCACCATCGAGGCGGAGCCACCGAAACCGACCACCCGCTGCTGCAGATCCGGCAGCGGCAGATTCATGGGGAACAGGCAGAACTCCTCGTGCTGCACCTCCTCCACGCTGATGCCACGCAGAGCCAAGCGCCGCTGGAGCCGATCCTTGAGCACGTCATAGGGCACAGCCGGCGCCAGGGCCAGAGACGTTTCTTCCACGAAGTACACCCCCTCGCCGAAATCCATGGCGTAAAGGAAGGTGGGTGGTGCGCAGCGGCGCTCCGCCTCGCTGAGGTGATCACAGCGGTAATCCATCAGCACGAACTGGCCGGGATCCACCGGCGGCGCTGAAAAGCGCCCAACGATGCCGTAGGCGGCTTGGCCAGCCACCGGACCCTCATCGGGGCGCTGTACAAAAGGTGAGTGATGGCCGCTGGCATCGATCACCAACCGCGCCGGCAGGCGCTCGCCCTCCTCGGTGACCACCACCGAGCCTTCAGCGTCGTGCTCGATAGCGACGGCACGCCCGCGCGTCCATCGCATGCCCGCGTTCTGACAGGGCTGCCACCAGTGCTGTTGCAGCGCGGTTTTGTCGAAGAGGCCGTAATCGATGCCATGGGCCACGGCGGGCGTGGTGAGCCGATCCCCGAAATAACTGCGGGTGTCGTGCCAGCGATGGCCCAGCAGCTGCTGCAAGCCAAGCTCATCAACCTCCGGGCCCCAGATGCCGTAGGTGTTTGGCCAGGGGGCGGCTGGATCCTCGGGCGCCAGCCCTTGCACGGTCACACCCCTGTCACAAAGGGCAGCCGCGATGCACAGGGCCGCCGGTCCAGCGCCAAGCACCAGGACATCGATCGCTGAGGACGCCCCCATCACAGTTGCACCTCCAGCACTGCCCGGTTATTGGCTTGAAGCGCCTGGTTATCCAGAATCCGCCGTTCGGGATCAGCGATCACCTCGATGCGGTGCGCTCCTAGCGGCAGATCAAGCGGCACGCTGAATTGCTCGTGCTCTCCTGCGGCCAGCCATGGCAGGCGCAGATAGCGATGGCCGGAGTAGTGATCGTTCACCACCACGGCAACACCCACGTTGCTGACATCCATCGCACCAAGGTTCTCCACGCTGAAGCAGGCGGCTCCCGCCTCAAAGCGCAGCTGCGCCACAGCCAGATCACTCACCAGCGCATGCAGCTGCTGCAGCGGATAGAGCGCCAGGCGCCGCACCGCCCGCAGCGCCGTGCCGGGGTGCTCGTGATGCAAATGGCCGCCATGGCGCAGATCCACGCTGCAGCCATGCAGATGCAGGTGAGCGCCCTCGGCGGGGATGGTCACACGACCGGTGGCGGGATCGGTATCAAAAAAGCCGCAGCACTCCCACTGGAGTGAACGGCCTAGGTAACGAATGGGATCAGCAGGATCGCCGGGGTCGTGCTCGGCCAGGCGGTAGTGCTGGAGCAGTTGATAGATGCTGCGGCTGGCGGTGTCCTCACTCACCGCACTGCTGGCGATGGCAGTGTTGCGCCGCTGCTGGCCCATGCACAGCTTGGAGGCCACCGTGATCACGAGCGAATGCCAATCGAGCTCAGCCCTTAACCCGTAGATCGGCGCCTCAGCTAACCGGCCTTGATGTCGCAACTGCGCAATCGCCTGGCCCACCAACTCCTGGAGCGGCATCCCCTCCACATCCCCAAGCTCAGATGGATCCACCAGCACCTTGAGGGCCGCAGCATCGCCGCTGAAGCACACATAGGGAAAGTGGGCGCTGCCATCACCGCTCTTCAACACGCGGATGCCACCGTCACTCGCTTGGCATTTCCAGATGGTGGTGTTGCCAGCCGCGTTTGGAAGAAAGGTGAGCTCGCCGTTATCGATGCTGGTGGTGGTGCCCAAGCCGAGCACATCGCCAACGAGCGGAATCACCTCGAGGGGGATGTGCTCATGCACATCCCCCATGATCAGATCCGTCACCGTATTGGCGATCCAGAGATCGCCGCGGTGATCAGGCATCGGCAGCAGTATCCGCCAGTGCCGCCTCATCAGCGGCCACAGGATCGGCCGCTTCCTCCTCGGCCGCAGGCGGCACAAGAACCACCTCCGAGAGGCGATCGCCGCTATCGAGCCGCTGCAGGCGCACACCGGTAGCTGCGCGCGACTGCTGCGGCACCGCATCAGCCTGCATACGCACGATCACACCCTTCTCGCTCACCAACAGCAGCTCTTCACCAGCGCCCAGCACCTTGAGGCCCACCAGCACATCGCCATCGCGGCGGAACTTCATGCAGCGAAGGCCCATGCCAGCCCGCTTCTGCAGGCGGAACTGATCCACGGGCACCCGCTTACCAAGCCCGCTGGCCGAGGCCACCAGCACCCAAGGTCCCTCGCTGGGTGCCACCTCTTCGGTGTCTTCTTCTTCAGCTTCAGCGCTGATGCTCTCCACCCGATCCGCCAGCTCCACCGGCAGCACATCCATGCTCACCAGCTGATCGCCCGGGCGCAGGTTCATCGCACGCACACCGCGGGCGGTGCGGCCTAGGGGCCGAAGCTCCTCATCGCTGAGGCGGAAATGGATGGTCATCCCGTTGCGGGAGCCGATCAGCAGGCTGTCGCCGGGTTGGGCGAGGCGAACCCAGGTGAGCGCATCTCCTTCTTCCAAGGAGATGGCGATCAGGCCGTTGGAGCGAATGTTGGCGAAGGCCGACAGGCGGGTGCGCTTGATGTAGCCCCCGCTGGTGAGCATCACCAGCACTGCATCTTCGGCGAATTCACTCACCGCCAGCAGCGAGGTGATTTGCTCCTCGCGCGGAATGGGCAGCAACTGCACGATCGGCGTGCCTTTGGCGGTGCGGCTGCACTGCGGCACCCGGTAAGCCGGCACGGTGTAGACCACGCCGCGATCCGAGAACAGCAGGAGCGAGTCGTGGTCGTTGCAGCTGATGAAGAGCCGCACCGCCTCTTCGCCCTGGCTGCGGGTGCCGGCCTTGCCACGGGTACCGCGGCTGGTGGCTTCAAATTCGCTCACCGGCATCCGCTTCAGGTAGCCGTTTTCGGTGAGCAACACCACCGAGCGCTCGTTGGCGATCAGGTCGATGTCTTCAAGGCCGCCCTCCACATCGAGAATCTCGGTGCGGCGCGGCGAGTTGTAGCGGGAGCGCAGCACTCCCAGCTCCTCGGTGATCAGGCCGAACACCCGCTCTTTGCGGGCAAGGATGTCCTGGTAGTCAGTGATCTTGGCGAGCAGATCCTCGTGCTCCAGCCGAATCTTGTCGGCTTCAAGAGCAGTGAGCCGGCGCAGCTGCATTTGCAGGATGGCGTCGGCCTGGATGTCGCTCAGGCCGAAGCGATCCATCAGCTCCGATCGAGCCGTGGCGGTATCGGCGGCGGCGCGGATCAGGGCAATGATCGCGTCGAGATTGTCGAGGGCGATCAGCAAGCCCAAGAGGATGTGATCGCGCTCCTCGGCCTTGCGCAGTAGGTAGCGGGTGCGGCGCTCGATCGTCTCGACGCGGAAGTCGAGGAACACCTCGAGCATCTTGCGCAGGGTGAGCAGCACCGGCTCGCCCTTCACCAGCGCCAGCATGTAAGCGCTGAAGTTGCTCTGCAGCGGCGTGAGCTTGAACAGGTTGTTGAGCACCACCTGCGGGTAGGCATCGCGGCGCAGCTCGATCACGATGCGCATGCCATCGCGATCGGATTCGTCGCGAATATCAGCGATGCCTTCGAGTTTTTTGTCGTTCACCAACTCAGCGATGCGCTCGATCAGCGCCGCTTTGTTGGTCTGATACGGGAGCTCGGTAATGATCACCGCATCGCGGTCGGGCCGGCCCTTCGCTTCGATCGTTTCAATCGAGGCCACGCCGCGCATGGTCACCGACCCGCGGCCGGTGGTGTACATCTCGCGGATGCCGCTGCGCCCCAGGATCTGACCACCGGTGGGGAAGTCAGGCCCCGGCACCAGGCGCATCAGCTCGCGGTCTGCGAGCTCCGGGTTCTCGATCAGGGCCAAGAGGCCGTCAATCAGTTCGGTGAGGTTGTGGGGCGGGATGTTGGTCGCCATCCCCACGGCGATGCCGGTGGAGCCGTTGAGCAGCAGCTGAGGGATGCGCGAGGGCATCACCGTGGGCTCCTGCTGCGAGCCGTCGAAGTTGTCGATGAAATCGACGGTTTCGCACTCGATGTCTTCGAGCAGGCTGTCGGTGGTGAGCGCCTGCAGCCGCGATTCGGTGTATCGCATGGCCGCCGGCGGATCGTTATCCACCGAGCCGAAGTTGCCGTGCCCGTCGATCAAGGGCATGCGCATCGAAAAGTCCTGCGCCATGCGCACCAGCGCGTCGTACACCGCCGTATCGCCGTGCGGGTGGTACTTACCGAGCACCTCACCCACCACACGGGCACATTTCCGGTAGGGCCGATCACTGGTCAGGCCCAGCTCGTACATCGCGTAGAGGATGCGCCGATGCACCGGCTTCAAACCATCGCGGGCATCGGGCAGAGCCCGACCCACGATCACGCTCATCGCGTACTCCAGGTAGGAGCGCGACATCTCGTTGCGCAGATCCGCCTGGATGATGCGCCCGTCTGATCCAGAAGGCCCCTCCGGACCGCCCCCGGAACTCATCTCGCCGGGTTCGGTTGGATCCGCCATTCGACAGGACTTTGATTAGAACTCATTTTATCGGTTGTTGCGCCTGTGTCTGCATCCAGCGCCAGCGCGCCCACCAGAACCGAGCTGGAGCTGCAGACGCTGCAGCGCAGCGGTGACCTCCAGGTCTGCACCGCGGCGTTCTTCCGCCAGCGCGTAGCGGAGCGCGGCCTGGAGGAGGCCTATGCCAACACCCACGTGGTGGTTGCCAGCGATGCAGGCTTCACCAGCCAGGCCTCCGTGGTGCTGCACCTCGGTCCCAGCGAGCCGCCGATGCGCATTGAACGCTGGCGACTGGGGCCTGCAGAAGCCTGGGGGGGGCACGGCAACACCGACCTCGTGATGCCGCTGCATTCCGGTGGCGCTCAGGCCCTGGAGCAGCTCCTGCAGGGTCAGCGGCTGCCCTTCAGTGCCAGCGGCATGGCCAGCCCACAACAGCCGCGCCTGGAGCTGGAAACCCAGCTGTCGTTAGGGCAAATCGGAGCGGGCCAGCTGCTCCTGCACCGCGGCATCGGCGAAAACGGAGTGGTGGCGGTGAGCAGCCGTGATGGCCTCACGCCCACACCCATGGGTCCTGTCCTAGGGCCGCTGGGGAGTGGCCTCTTCAGCTGCGGTGGAGCGGGAAGCATTGGCCTCACCATGCCTGGTCTGCACAGCCTCGGGCCGGGCTCACCGGTGCTGGTTGCCGGTGCTCTGGGGTGGGTGAGCGGCGCCGGCGCCGGCCACAATCCTCAGGTGCGCCGCCAGGCCAGCGGTCATGCCCTCAGCCCGGGGGCCAGCTGTGCGTTGGCCGTTGATCTGCATGGCCTGCAGCAGCGCTGGCTCCGGGCCTGTGACCAACGCCAGGAGGGCCCTGGTCTCCTGGTGGCGATCGCAGCACCGGTTCCCCTCCTCAACCTGGCCACAGCTCGCCAGGCCAGCTGCGGCAATGAGCAATTGCAGGCACCTGTGCTCGATTACGGCATTCCTCGACGGGTCAAACCGAACCTGGCCACGGTTCGCTACAGCCAGCTGTTGAGCGGTGATCTGCAACTCGGCGCGCAGCGGATTCGTTGTGCGCCAGCCCACAGTCCTCGGCTGGCAGCAGAGATCGCGGAAGCATTAGCCGAGCAGCTGCGGACAGGCAGCTTTCCCCTACGCCTGCCCCTGGAAGCTTTGCCACAACGCTCGGCACTACTGCCACTGGAGTAAGCAGCGTTGGAAAACGGCCGTAAGCTCGCCAGCTGATGAAATCGCTCCAGACCCATGGCTGATGCTCCTGCCCTCACGCCGGACAACGAGCAGCAGCCAGAGCCTGAGGTGACTGCAGAGGAGCCCACAGCGGCTGCCGCGACTCCCCCCGCCGAGGAGGCGCCTGATCAAGAGCCGCCAACAGCTGCACCGGAGGCCCCGGTCGAGCCGATCGCCGCGGCGCCCGTCACACCCCCCCCAGTGCCAACGGCACCCGTTGTGACTGACACACCCACTGTGGCCAGCACGCTCGAGGTGCCAGCCCGTTCCGAGGTGGGAGCAACTCCCAACGAAGAAGGCGGGGAGTGGGATCTTCTGGTGCAGAAGCTGCGCAACTGGATCAGCAGCGGCCAGCTGCAGGAGCAATGGCAAGCGGCCCGCACACCCCTGAGCCTGCTAGCTGGCTTGATTGCGGTGCTGCTGGTTTTGCGCGTGTATTCAGCGGTTCTGGGCGTCCTCGAGAGCATCCCGCTCCTGCCCGGCCTACTGGAGCTGGCTGGACTCATAGCGGTGGTGCAATTCAGCCTCACACGCTTGGTGCGCAGCAACGATCGCAGTGAGGTCATCAACAGCCTCAAGCAGCGCTGGAAAAGCTTCCGGGGCCGCAGCTGAGCCAATTCAGCGGCTTCGAACATCGGGCCGGTTGATAGCTTGGCCCGATTGCGTCAAGGTCCCTGGTGGAGATTCAGCTCGGTCGGTCCCGCACTGTTCGCCGCGCCTACGGCATCGATGAAATCGCTCTGGTGCCAGGCGGTCGCACCGTGGATCCAGCGGTAACCGACAGCAGCTGGACCCTGGGCGGTGTCACCCGCGAGATTCCGATCATCGCCAGCGCCATGGATGGCGTGGTGGATGTGGGCATGTGCGTGGAACTGACCAAGCAGGGAGCGCTGGGGGTACTCAACCTTGAGGGCGTCCAGTGCCGCTACGACGACCCCAATCCCGCTCTCGACCGCATCGCGGCCGTGGGCAAAGAGGAGTTCGTGCCGCTGATGCAGGAGCTCTACAGCCAGCCGGTGCGCGAAGACCTGATCCGCAGGCGCATTGCCGAGATCAAAGAGCGCGGTGGCATCGCCGCGGTGAGTGCCACCCCGGTAGCAGCACTGAAATTTGGCAAGGCAATCGCTGAAGCCGGCGCCGATCTCTTCTTCGTGCAGGCCACCGTGGTGAGTACGGAGCACGTGGGCCCCGAAGGCCAGGAGAGCCTCGATCTCGAGGCCCTCTGCCGCGACTTCGGCGTGCCGGTGATCATCGGTAACTGCGTCACCTATGAGGTGGCCCTCAAGTTGATGCGTGCCGGTGCCGCCGGCGTGATGGTGGGCATCGGCCCCGGCGCCGCCTGCACCAGCCGCGGCGTGCTCGGCATCGGTATTCCCCAGGCCACCTCGGTGGCCGACTGCGCCGCCGCCCGCGACGACTACATGAAAGAAAGCGGTCGCTACGTGCCGATCGTGGCCGACGGCGGCATCGTCACTGGCGGTGACATCTGCAAGTGCCTGGCCTGCGGTGCCGATGCCGTGATGATCGGTTCGCCCATCGCCCGCGCCGCTGAGGCCCCCGGCCGCGGCTTCCACTGGGGCATGGCCACCCCCAGCCCTGTGCTGCCCCGCGGCACCCGCATCAAGGTGGGCACCACCGGCAGCCTCGAGAAGATCCTGCGCGGCCCCGCCTCCCTCGATGACGGCACCCAAAATCTGCTGGGTTGCATCCGCACCTCCATGGGCACCCTGGGAGCCCGCACCCTCAAGGAGATGCAGCAGGTGGAAGTGGTGGTGGCCCCTTCGCTGCTCACCGAAGGCAAGGTGTACCAGAAAGCCCAGCAGCTAGGCATGGGCAAGTAGCCGTTCAGCCTCTAACGCGGCAGACAGCGGCGTTACCCTCATCCTGTGCGGGCTTCG